>JAKSBI010000881.1 GCA_022361215.1 Hyphomicrobiales bacterium
CCCCAGCCGCGCTTTCCCGGACTGCTGGATTTGATGGCGCGGCCTGGGGAGATGAATGTCTGGATCGGGGCCGCTACCCAGACGTTTGGTGTGTATGCCGGCATCCGCTACTTCAGCTACACGTTGAGTTCGACGATCCTCAACCTTAGCGTCACCAGCCGCAATTTCTTCGCGCCGGAAAGACTGTTGACGACCGGTGTTTACGGAAAGGTACGCCACCCGATGCTGATGGGCGATGTGGTCGCCCATATGGGCGTCGCCCTCGCGACCGGAGGCGTGCTGACCGTCGCTCTATTTCCAATCTATTATCTGATCAACGAGACGTTCGTGGAGATCCAGGAGCGTTTCGTCCTGCTTCCCAAATTTGGCGACGCCTATCGAGATTACTCGCGCCAAGTGCCGAGAATGATGAGCCGTCCGCTCGGATTGACCTTCGCGTTCGGGATGTTCCTCGCCATTACGACCCTCGCCGTCGCCCAGCCGTGACACTTGGTATCAAAGGAGCAGACATGCCATGACGACCGCGCCCAAGGTTGAACAACTCGAAGAGCCAGCGAAGGGCACTGTCGACGAAACGCTGACCGCCGTTCCGGGTGATTGGCGGTTCGACGGCAAAGTGGCCGAACAGTTCGACTCCCATGTTCGCAAAAGCGTTCCGGTCTACGATCAGATGCAGGACATGGTGGTCGAGGTCAGCGAATGGTTCGTGCGCGACGGCGTGACGATCTACGACCTGGGCTCGGCCACGGGACGCACCATCGAGTTGTTGCATGCCAAACATCAGACCAAGAAGGGATTGTGCTACGTCGGGATCGACAACAGCTATCCTATGATAGAAAAGGCGCGTCAGCGTTGCCCGCAGGACAATGTCAACTTCCTGTGCCAGGGAATCGGCGATGTCAGGGAGTTCCTGGACGCCGGTTTAGTGGTTTCGATCTATACGCTGCAGTTCCTGTCGGTCAGTCAGCGCCGCAATGTCCTGGCCCGCATTTATCGCGACCTGTCCGAGGGCGGCGCGCTGCTTCTGTGCGAAAAGGTGTTGGGCGAAACCGCGCTGTTCGAC
>JAKSBI010000503.1 GCA_022361215.1 Hyphomicrobiales bacterium
GCGGCGACGATCAGCGTGATGACGGAGACAACGGCCTTGACGTCGTTCGGCATCGGTTCACCTCTGCGCCCGCGCCTCAGTAGTTGCCCATGGGCTCGGCCGCGGCCTCGGGCGGCGCCTTCGGCCTGCCGCGCAGGTCCGTCTTCAGATGGTCGGTGTTGTAGCCGTTGAAGACGTGACCCAAGAGACCGCGGTTCAGGTCCGAGGTGCCGAACAGCCAGTCGGCGATGGGGAAGGTCAGGTTCATGTTGACCTCCATCATCAGCCGGGCGTTGTGGTGGGCCGTGTGGTGGCGCCGGATGGTGTTCACGAAGGGCACGTTGCGCACGAACCAGTTCTCGTCCACGTGGCAGCAGAAGTGCATGAACTCGTAGATGAGATACATGCCCGAGGTGACGCACATGAAGAGCCAGCCCACATTCGGCGAGATCAGCGCGCCGAGGATCAGGGCGCCCGGGATCGACATGAGTATAAAGACCACCAGCGCGTAGGGCGGGAACACGGTGACGCGCCAGTCCTTGTGGTCGCGGAAGCGCATCTCGTCGTCGGTGAAGAACTGATGGTGGTTCAGCGTATGGCGCTCGTAGACGGCCCTCAGCCCCTTGATGTTCACCGGCCGGTGCATGATGTATTTGTGGGTCGCCCACTCGAAGATGTTGGTAAAGAGGAACGTCAGCGGCAGGGTCAGCCATTCCCACCAGAGCACGTTGCCGATGTGCTGCACGTAGATGTAGAAGGCCGCCGCGCCCATGGCGTAGATGATGGCGATGTGCAGATAGCCGTCGTACCAGCCGACGATCCTGGAGCGGTACTCCTCGCGGAACTTGGCCTGGCGTTCGCTGATCATGGGTCCTCCTTCCTGAGACGGCGCGGTCCGCGTCTCACATATCCTGTTCGATGTCCCGACTACTCGGCCGCGTCGGTCCAGTCTTCTTCCTGCTGGACGGCGAAGATCGAGGTGTAGCCCCCCGACCAGTCCGGCGGCAGCAGGCAGGGCCGCGGGTCGTGGTGGGCGTAGCGGGCGGGCTTGCCGCGTACGATGGCCTGGTCGTACTTCGACTTGAGCGGGTTGTGCGTGTAGGGGAAGGCGTCCGCCGCGGCGTAGACGTTGAGCAGGAGCGGGCGCGGCGTCTGCGAATGGTTGGCCTTGGAGTAGTGCAGCGTCCGGCAGTTGTGGATGGTGACGGAGCCCGCCGGCCCGTCCAGATAGACGGCTTTTCCCATGTCGATGGCGGCGGCGTCCTCCGGGCTCAGGCAGCCGACCCACTCGTCCTTCTCGTTGTACTGGTTGTAGAGCGGATAGTCGTGGCTGCCGGGCAGCACGGCGAGCGGCCCCTGCTCCAGCCCGCAATCGTAGATGTAGGTGCCGGCGGTGCACGGGCTGTAATTGGTGTGCGGCCAGAACGAGATGTCCTGGTGCCACTTCACCTCGTCGCCACCGCCCGACCATTTGAAGTTCAGCTTGGAGTGATGGAACTTGACGTTCGGCCCGACCAGGTCGGCGATGGCGTCGGTCAGGATGGAGTTCGAGGCATACTCCCAATAGACCGGGTGATGGTCGTTGGGGCTGGA
>JAKSBI010000446.1 GCA_022361215.1 Hyphomicrobiales bacterium
CGAGACGAATCGGCCGGGACGCCGCCGGCACCCGGCATCTGCCGCCTGTTCGGGCTGCACGCGGTCGAGGCTGCGCTGCGCAATCCAGAGCGGGCCCTGAGTCGGCTCTGCCTCACCGACAACGCGGCGCGGCGGCTGGACGCGGCCATCGCCGAGCGGGGCCTGACGCCGGTGCGCGTGACGCCGCCCGACCTCGACCGGATGCTGGGGCCCGGCGTCGTGCACCAGGGCGTGCTGCTGGAGGCCGAGCCCCTGGTCCCGGTGGCACTGGAGGCGCTCTCGAGCGCCCGGCTGCTGGTCGTCCTCGACAAGATCACGGACCCCCAGAACGTCGGCGCCATCCTGCGCTCCGCGGCGGCGTTCGCGGCGGATGCGCTGATCGTCACGAGCCGTCACAGCCCGCCGCTCTCCGGCGTCACCGCCAAGGTAGCCAGCGGCGCCCTGGAGCACGTGCCCGTGGTGCCCGTGACCAACCTCGCCCGCGCGCTCGCGACGCTCGGGGAGATGGGCGTCGACAGGATCGGCCTCGACGGCTCGGCGCCTCAGACGCTCGAGGAAACGCCCCTCGCGCTGCCCGTCGCCCTGGTCCTGGGCGCGGAGGACAAGGGGCTGCGGCGGCTGACGCGCGAGCGTTGCGACCGGCTCTGCCGGATTGCCACCGGCGGGCCGATCGCAAGCCTCAACGTCTCCAACGCCGCCGCCGTGGCGCTGCACACCGTGCGCGTCGGGACCGGCTGAGCGCCGTCCCGACCCCTATCAGTCGCGATACCGCCGGTAGCGGTAGCTCTTATAGCCGTACTTCTTGTGTTTGTACTTCTTATGCCTGTGCTTCTTGTGGACGTATTTTTTGTGGCTATACCTTTTCTTGTAGTAGTAGCGCTTGCGGGGATAGGAGTAGCGCCGATAGGAATAGCGGTACGGCCGGTAGTAGCGGTGGCCGTAATAGGGCCGATACCGATAGTAGTAGGGCCGATAATAGCCGTAGCCGCCGTAATAGGGGCCATGGCCGAAGCTGATATAGAATCCAGCCTGTGCTGGAGCCGGCTTGACCGCGGCGAATGCCAGCAACACGGCACCGGCCAGCACTAAAGTCCGTAGTCTCATATTCGCCTCCAACGCAACGCAGCCCTCACGCCCCTCATGGCCGCAGTCTAGCGCGGCACTGTGACCGAGTCGTGGAAAATCGGTCCGTGGGCGGAAACGCCGCCCGCCTCGGGGCGGACGGCGCAATGGCGTCCTTGGCATCTGCACGGCCGGCGGAGCGCCGGCCGCGCGATGGCAGATCAATAGTAGCGGAAACGGAAGTAGCCGTAGCCTTTGTGGCGCCGGCGGTAAGGCTTGTAATAGCCGTACCGATAGGGCCGGTAGTAGCGGCGGTGGCCATAGCGGTAGCGCCGGTAACCGCGATAGCGGCGATAGCCATAGCCGCGATAGTAACGCCGACCATGGTAGCCGCGACGATAGCCGCGGCCGTAATAGCCGACGGTCTCGACCCCGGTCGCCCCCGCGCCCAGCCCGGACAAACCGGCTGCCAGACGAGAGTCGGCCAAGGCCGCATTCGGCGAGGACATCAGGCCCAAGGCCATGATGCCAGCAACGGCTGCTGCA
>JAKSBI010000601.1 GCA_022361215.1 Hyphomicrobiales bacterium
GAAGCGCACGATCTGCGGGTTGACGAGGAACAGCGGCTCGCGCGGTTTGTCGTCCGGCGCTACGTCGGTCACGATCACGCGTTTCGTCACGCCGACCTGGATCGCCGACAGCCCGATGCCGGGCGCCGCGTACATGGACTCCAGCATGTCGTCCATCAGCTTCCGGACGGCATCGTCCACGGTCTCGACCGCCTCGGACAGCACCTTCAGGCGCGGGTCGGGCGCGGTAATGATCGGCATCAACGCCATGATTCGCTGGCCACCCTGAGAACTCCTTGCAAAGAAGTACCTAGTATCTGCCTGGAAAACCGTCAAGTTCGCGGGAAAACCGGCAATTATCGCGCCGGCATGCTAGGCTTGTTCCGGTTTTGATCCACCGATTCGAGGCCTGCCGTCCGATGGAGTCCACCCTGCTGATCATCGGCGTCGTCGCGGCGCTGCTCGTGGCCGCCGCGGCCGTCGCCGCCGTGCTGATCGTCGGCCGACAGGACCGGCGCGCCCGCCAGGACGCCGAAGCCCGCATCGCCCAGCTCGGCGATGCCGCCGCCGCGCTCGCCGCCGCCCAGCAGGAGATCGGCGGCCGGCTGTCGCAGATGGCCGAGCAGAACGCCGCCGAACGCGCCGAGCTGACCCGCAGCCTGCAGGAACGCCTTGACGGCGTCAGCAAGCGCATGGGCGACAGCCTGGAGCAATCTTCGTCCAAGACCGCCGCCAGTCTGGGCGAGCTGCGCAAGCACCTGGACGTTATCGACCACGCGCAGAAGAACATCGCCGAGCTCACCGGCCAGGTGATCGGCCTGCAGGACATCCTCGACAACAAGCAAGCCCGCGGCGCCTTCGGCGAGGTGCAGCTACAGGATCTGGTCGGCGGCATCCTGCCGCCGTCGGCATATGCCTTCCAGGCCCCGCTCGACAACGGCCGAAGGGTCGACTGCCTGGTGCGCCTGCCGCAGCCGCCAGGGCCGATCGGCATCGATTCCAAGTTCCCGCTGGAGAGCTACCACGC
>JAKSBI010000302.1 GCA_022361215.1 Hyphomicrobiales bacterium
GGGGCCGACGAGGCCACGGACCCGGAGGCGCTGGAGCGCATGATCGACGACCGCGTCAAGCTGATCGCCATCACCTGGATCCCGACCAATGGCGGGCTGGTCAACCCGGCCGCCGAGATCGGCCGCGTCGCCCGGGCCCACTGCATTCCCTATCTGCTCGACGCCTGCCAGGCGGTTGGGCAGGTGCCCGTCGATGTGGTGGCGCTCGGCTGCGATTTTCTGGCGGCGGCCGGCCGCAAATGGCTGCGGGGGCCGCGCGGCACCGGCTTCCTCTATGTGCGCAAGGCCATGCTCGACCGGGTCGAGCCGGCCATGATCGACCACACCGGCGCCCTTTGGGCGGCGCCCGACCGCTACGAGCTCAGGGCCGACGCGCGCCGCTACGAGAGCTTCGAGCACGCCGTGGCGTTGCGTCTCGGGCTCGGCGCGGCCGTCGACTACGCCCGCCGCCTCGGCATCGAGGCGGCGCGCGACGCCGTCCGCGCCAATGCCGGGACGCTGCGGGAGGAGCTGTCGGCGCTTCCCGGCGTCACCGTGCAGGACATCGGCTCCGAGAAATCGGGCCTCGTCACGTTCAGCCACGAAAGGGTGGCGGCGCGGGAGCTGTCGGACCGGCTCCAGGCCGGCGGCATCCAGGTGAACGTCTCGCGGCCGGACAGCACGCTGCTCGACGCCTCGGCGCGGCGCCTGCCGGAGATCGTGCGCGCCTCGCCGCACTACTACAACAGCGCCGACGATCTGACCCGGTTCCTGCGGGCCGTGCGTGAGATCGTCGGGACCTGAGCGGGTCCGTCGGCCCCCGGCCATAAAGAGAGGGCCGCGACGCAAGCGCCGCGGCCGGAGTGAACACTGTGGTTGGGAGTTTTCTGGGAGTGATGTCGTCGAGTAAGCTGCGCCGCAACGAGCGCTCAGATCATGCCGAGAAGGATCGCTGCGAGGAAGCCGCCGGCAACGACGGTGGCCGCTGCCGTCAATCTCGAGTTCAGTTCCATCGGAAGCCTCCTTTCCGGTGGATTTGCCCGTAGGCCTAATACAAAAGTCTAGAGAAACCGTTAGCATTCCGCCAAACGAAATCGTTGCTGCAGCGCAACATAGTCTTGCAATGCAATATTGGTGGATTCCGTGTTAAGCCGAAGTTTAGCTTGATATGTCAGAACTTGTATGAGGCGGTAAAGTCTGCGGCAACGCAAAAAAGACCGTCTCAATCCGACCGTTGATCTGCTACTCTTGTGGCGACTCGCCGGCTTGGCCGGCCTGAAACGAGCGTTGATTCAAGACAGAGATGCAAAAGAGAACGACCAGGCGCGCGGACGAAGCGGTCGCCGCCCGCATCTGCTGGCATCATTTCAAGGAAGGCCTGACGCAGCAGGAGATCGCCGAGCGGGTCGGCATGAGCCGGGCGACGGTGAACAAGATCATCAGCGAGGCCCGTGCGGACGGTCTGGTCCGCATCACCATCGACAGCGACATTGCGCCCTGCCTCGAGCTGGAGAGCGGGCTGGTCGAGCGCTTCGGCCTCTACGAGGCGGTGGTCGTGCCGGCGCCGACGCGGCCCGTGGATGCCTATGTGGTGGTGGGGCATGCCGCGGGAGATTTCATCTCGCGGCGCCTCGGCAGGGGGCAGATGCTGGGCATGGGCTGGGGCGGGACGATGTTCAATGCGGCCCAGGCGCTGGAGCCCCGGCGCAAGTCGGGCAACATCGTGGTCTCGCTCTCCGGCGGGCTGCCGAAGAGCACGATCATCAACCCCTATGACAACGCCTCCATGTTCGCGCGCATTCTGGATGCGGAGTGCTACTACCTCGCGGCGCCGCTGATGGTCGAGAGCCGCGCCGTGAAGGAGGCCATGCTGGCCAGCCCGTCGGTCGCGTCGGTGATCGAGATCGCGCGGCGGATCGACATGGCGGCGCTGACCGTCGTCGATCTCTCGCCCAACGCCAAGATCATGGAGCACGGCGTTCTGACCGAGGAACTGAGGCAGTCGCTGCTGGCGGCAGGCGCGGTCGGCGCCATCTGCGAGCACTATATCGACCGCAACGGCGACCTCGTCGACCACCCCATCAACGAGCGCACCATCTCCGTGCCCCTCGACGTGGTCGCCAAGGCGCCCGTCCGGGTGCTGGCCGGCGGCGGCGCCTACAAGGCGGACATTCTGCGCGCGGTGCTCGAGCGGCGGCTCTGCAACGTCATGATCACCGAGGAAGACGCGGCGCGCGCGCTGCTGGCCTGATCCCGGCGGCGTCAGACGTCGACCACCATGCCGTCAAAGGCGAACTCCTCCGGGAGCCGGTCCGTCTGCGCCAGCATCTCCGGGCTCATATGGGTCAGGACGATGCGCCTGGCGTCGAGCTCGTCCCAATGGGCCTTCAGGTCCGGGTAGTTCAGGTGGAAGCGGACGGGCTTGCGGTAGAAGTAGCATTCGGCGATCAGCAGGTCGGCCCCGCGCGCCAGCGCCGGCATGTGCTCGGTCCATTCGCTGTCGCCCGTATAGGCGATGACCTTGCCGGCGACCTCCACGCGTAGCGACGTCGGGTTGGTCTCGGCCGTGTGCACCGCCGGATAGGTCGTGACCGTGAGATCGCGGATCCGGTGCGCGGTCAGCACCTCCATGTCGATGACGTCCACCTCGAACTTCGGCGTCATGACGTGCATGCCCGGCATCAGCGCCTCCTGGATCTGCGGCAGGCGCGCCGCCGTCTCGCGCGGCCCGGCGATGGTCAGCGGCGTCTGTCGCTTGGCGCCGAGCATGGCGTCCATCAGCATGAAGGGCAGCCCGGCGCAGTGGTCGCCGTGAATGTGGGTGAGCAGCACCGCGTCGATGGAGTTGTGCGGGATCTCCAGGGCTTTCAGCGCGATCAGGCTGGAGGCGCCGAAGTCGATGGCGAAGCGGATGCCGGGCGCGTCCACCAGGATGCAGGTGTTGAACCGGCCGCCCGACCCGAAAGCGTCGCCGGACCCGACGAAGGTGACCTTGACCGACATGCCCTGCGCGCTCCCCTGTCTACAGGCCGTACGCCTCAGATGACGCCGCTCGACCGCAGCGACGCGATCAGGCCCTCGTCCAGGCCCAGCACCTCCTGCAGCACGGCGTCCGTATGCTCGCCCAGCGTCGGGGGCGGCAGGCGGTAGCTGACGGGGGTGCCCGAGAGCTTCATCGGGTTGCCGATCAGGTCCACGGCGCCCGAGCCCGACACGGCGTGCGGCATGGAGATCTTCATCTCCCGCGCCGCGATCTGCGGGTCGGCGAACACCTCGTCGATCGTGTTGATGGGCCCGCAGGTGACGTCGATCGCCGCAAGCTCCTCGATCCAATAGGCGCTCGGCTTCTGCCGCACGATCCTCTGCACCTCGGCCACCACCGCGTCGCGGTTGCGCACGCGCGCCGCATTGCTGGCGAAGCGCGGGTCCTGCAACAGGTCCTCGCGGCCGACGAGGGCGCAGAACCGCGAGAACTGACCGTCGTTGTTGGCGGCCAGGAGGATGAAACCGTCCGCGCTCTCGAAGACCTGATAGGGCACGCTGTTCGGATGCCCGGTGCCCATGCGCTTGGGGATGTCGCCGCCGGTGAGGTAGTTGAGCCCCTGATTGTAGAGCCACGCGACCTGCACATCGAGCAGGGCCAGATCGATATGCTGGCCGTCGCCGGTGGCGTCGCGGTGCCTGAGCGCGGCCAGGATGGCGACGGCGGCATACATGCCGGTCATGACGTCGTTGATCGCCACGGGCACCTTCGACGGCGGCCGGTCCGGCTCGCCGGTCATGCTCAGCAGCCCGCCCATGGCCTGCGCGATCATGTCGTAGCCGGGCCGGGGGGCGTAAGGCCCGGTCTGGCCGTAGCCGGTGATCGAGCAGTAGATCAGGCCGGGGAACTCGTCCTTGAGGTCGTCGTAGGCGAGGCCGTACTTGGCCAGCCCGCCGACCTTGAAGTTCTCGATCAGGACGTCGGAGCGCCCCAGCAAACGCTTGATCAGCTCCAGCCCCTCCGGCCGCGACATGTCGATGGCGATGGAGCGCTTGTTGCGGTTGCAGCAGAGGTAATAGGCGCTTTCCGAGCTGTCGGCGTCCGACCCGTCCTTGACGAAGGGCGGTCCCCAGGTCCGGGTCTCGTCGCCGATGCCGGGCCGCTCGACCTTGATCACCTCCGCCCCGAGATCGCCGAGAAGCTGGGTGCAGGCCGGCCCCGCCAGCACGCGGCTGAGGTCGAGAATGCGGATGCCGCCGAGCGCGCCCCCGGAACCTGTCATGGCGTGGTCTCCCTCGGATATTTTTACAAATGTAAAATTGAAGAGTCGTTTGTCAATGCAGGTCTTCGCCTGCGCTTGCGGCCGACGCTAGCAGGGCCGGTGCCAGCTTGGATGTGACTTTCCTCTTGAAAAACATCGGGCGGCCCGGCAGGTGTTCAGGCCAAGCCGCAGCCGGGCGCCGGCGCGGGCAGCGATCGAGAGGAGAGTGGGGAGATGTCGCGTTTCAAGGCTTTGCTGATCTCGAAGGCCGATGACGGCCAATCCGTCGACTGGACCGAGCTCGCCGAGGACGAGTTGATGGAGGGCGACGTCACGGTGCGGGTGACCCACTCGACCCTCAACTACAAGGACGGCCTCGCGGTCACCGGCAAGGCGCCGATCGTGCGAAACTGGCCGATGATCCCGGGGATCGACCTGGCCGGCGTGGTCGAGAGCTCGGCCCATGGCGACTACAAGGAAGGCGACCAGGTGCTGGTCAACGGCTGGGGCCTCGGCGAGACCCACTATGGCGGCTATGCGGAGCGCGCGCGCGTCAAGGGCGACTGGCTGGTGCCGGTGCCCTCGGCGTTCAGCTGCGAGGA
>JAKSBI010000579.1 GCA_022361215.1 Hyphomicrobiales bacterium
CACGAGCGGTGAAGGACCCGTGTCGCGAGACGATGGGTCTACCATCGGTCTCGGGGTGCCAGGCGGACGGGCTCGGCCCAATAGGGGTCAGCCCCCTACAACCTCCTACAACCCACACCCCTTCTCCGTCATTCCCGCGAAAGCGGGACCGATGCCCGCGTTGTCGATTCACGAGCGGTTAAGGACCCGTGTCGCGCGGCGATGGGTCTACCATCGGTCTCGGGGTGCCAGGCGGACGGTCTCTGCCCAATAGGGGTCACACCCCTACACCCCCCTACCACCCACCCCCCTTCTCCGTCATTCCCGCGAAAGCGGGAATCCATTCCACTTTGCCATGCGGCAGGGACCATCGGCTCATGTTTGGACCTCTCGCGTATCACGGTCCGAGGCCTTTGTTCTGCTGCTATCGCCAATGGATTCCCGCTTTCGCGGGAATGACGGGAGAGGGGCGGATGGCGATAGGGGTCTGACCCCTATTGCAGCGGTTTGTTCGTGTGGCCGTTCTTTATCGCTCGCGGCTGTTCCTCGCTGCGCTCGGGCCTGCGCGGGCGCCCGAGACCAGGACCGGTGCCCGTGTGGCGGACTCACGAGGGGTTGAGGACCGTGGCGGTCTGTCGATGGTTCTAGCATCGGTCTCGGGGTGCGGGACGGACAGGCCTCGCTTCTTTGTGTCATCGCCCGAATTGACCGGGCGATGCAGCATTCCGGCCTGTCGAAACCGTCGGCGGTCAGCCCATGGCGGGCTGTTTCTGCCGCCACGCCTCGAAGAGGCCGTAGGCCTGCTGGATGTCCTCCGGCGACATCTCGGCCTCGAGCGTCTGGAGCAGCTCGCTGCGGTCCTCGTCGTCGCCGCTGGCGGCGGCGATGCGGAACCACATATGGGCGCGCACATAGTCCCGCGCGACGCCCGAGCCCTGCGCGTATTTGTAGCCGAGCGCGCCTTGCGCCGAGACCAGGCCGGACTGCGCCGCAGCGTTGAACCACTCCGCCGCCACCCCTTCGTTCCGGTCGACGCCCCAGCCATAGTCGTACATGACGCCGAGATTGTATTGCGCCTCGACATGGCCCTGCTCGGCCGCCTTGCGATACCAGGCGGCGGCCTCGCCGTGGTCCTGGTCGATGCCGCGGCCGTTCTCGTACATCTGGCCGAGCTGATACTGCGCGGCGGCGAACTTGTTCTCGGCCGCCTTGCCGTACCACTCGAAGGCGCCGGCCTCGTCGCGCGTGCCGGCCAGGCCGTATTCGAGGATCTGCGCCAGGTAGAACTGGGCCGAGGCATAGTCCTGCTCGGCGGCCTGGCGGTACCAGATCTCGGCCTGGGCATAGTCCTGCTCCAGCCCGCGGCCCGTCGCGTACATGACGCCCAGGCTGAACTGGGACTCGGCGATGCCCTGCTCGGCCGCCTCGCGGAACCAGCGCGCCGCCTGGGCATCGTCCCGCTCGATGCCCAGCCCGTTGGCGTAGAGCACGGCCAGGTCGTGCTGGGCGCGCGCCACGCCCCGCTCGGCGGCCTGGCGGTACCAGCGCACCGCCTGCCCGTCGTCGCGCGCGGTGCCCGAGCCGGTGGCGTACATCAGCCCGACCCGGTATTGCGCCTCCGGCTCGTTCTGCTCCGCCGCCTTGCGGTACCAGCCGAGAGCCACCTCCTCGTCCCGCTCCATGCCCTGCCCCGACACGTAGATGTAGCCGAGGCGGCTCTGCGCCTGCGCCAGCCCGCCTTCGGCGGCCTGGCGGTACCAGTCGATGGCGGCGGGCTGGTCCTGGTCGACGCCGAGGCCCTGCTCGTGGATCTGACCGAGGCAGTATTGCGCCTCCGGCACGCCCTGCTCGGCCGCCTGGCGATACCAGCCGGCCGCCCTCTGGTGGTCCTGGCCGATGCCGAACCCCTGGGACAGCGCCGCCGCCAGCGCGTATTGGGCGCGGGCGTCGCCCTGCTCGGCCGCGGTCTGATACCACCTGACCGCCTCCTGGGCGTCCTGGCCGACGCCGCGACCGGTCGCATACATGACGCCGAGGCGGTACTGCGCCTCCTCGAAGCCCTGGCGGCCGGCCTTCAGGAACCAGCTGAACGCCTCCTGCACGTCCTGCGCGACGCCGCGCCCGCGCTCGTAGAGATCGCCGAGGGAGAACTGGGCCGAGGCGTAGCCCTTCTCGGCGGCCTTGCGGAACCAGCCGGCCGCCTCCCGGTCGTCGCGCATGACGCCCATGCCGCGGGCATAGGCATCGCCCAGGGCGAACTGCGCCAGCATGTCGTCCCGCTGGGCCGCCTCGCGATACCAGTGGATGGCCTGCTTGTCGTCGCGCTCGGTGCCGGAGCCGGTGGCGTACATCTGGCCGAGCCGGTACTGGGCGTCGGGCTCGTTCTGCTCCGCGGCCTGGCGATACCACTCGAAGGCCGCGTCGTCGTCCTGATCGACGCCCCGGCCCGAGGCATAGATGAAGCCCAGCCGGCTCTGCGCCTTGGCGTGCCCGGCCCTTGCCGCCTGCAGGTACCACTCGACCGCGGCCCCTTCGTTGCGCGCGACGCCGCGGCCGTCCTCGTAGAGCTGGCCGACGCTGAACTGGGCGTCCGGCAAGCCCTGCTCGGCCGCCTTGGTGTACCAGCGGGCGGCCTGCTCCTGGTCGTGCTTGACGCCGAGCCCCTCGGCGTGGGCGTTGCCGAGCGCGTATTGCGCGCGCGCGTCGCCCTCCTCGGCCGCGGCGTAGTACCACTTGGCGGCCTCGGCCGCGTCGCGGTCGATGCCGATGCCATCGGCATACATGACGCCGAGCCGGTACTGCGCCTCGACCAATCCGCTCTCGGCGGCGGCGCGGAACCAGCTCAGCGCCCGGGCGAAGTCCCGCTCCACCCCGCGGCCGACGGCATGCAGCTCGCCGAGGCTGTACTGCGCCTCGGGCAGATCCTGCTCGGCGGCCTCCCGGTACCAGCGGGCGGCCTCCTCGGCGTCCTGGTCGACGCCGCGCCCGGCATCGTAGAGGGCGCCCAGATAATGCTGCGCCTCGGCGTGGCCCCGGTCGGCCGCCCTGCGATACCAGGCGGCGGCCTCCGTCGCGTCCTCGTCCGTCCCCTGGCCGACATCGTAGGCGCGGCCGAGCGCGAACTGCGCCGGCAGCTGATCCTGCAAGGCAGCCTCTTGATACCAGCCGAAGGCCTGGGTCAGGTCCCGCTCGGTCCCGGACCCGGCTTCGTACATGCGCCCGACAAGGTACTGCGCGGAGGCTTGCCCCTGCTGCGCGGCTTTGCTGAACCAGGTGAAGGCCTCGTGGGCGTTCTGATCGACGCCGCGGCCCGCGGCGTGGATCTTGCCCAGTCTATACTGCGCGTCGACATGATCGAGCTCGGCCGCCTTGCGATACCAGCGTTCCGCCTCTGCGAGGTTCTGCGCGACGCCAATACCGTTCTCATGCATCACCCCAAGCGCGAAGGACCCCACCTTGTCGTTCTGTTCCGCGACCTCCTGGTACCAATCCGCGGCCTTCGTATAGTCTTGATAGTCTTGCCTGGCGCCAAGACCGGCTGAATTCATGCTTGTCGTAAGTCCCTTAGTGGATATGTCCTGCGTCGGGTCGCCGGGTCCGATCCGGGTCCGGTCTGTTCGAGCCTTAACCGGACCGGTGACTGCGCACATTATGACGACGATGATACCACCGACAACGATGGAACAGGATCTGTAATGGGATTCGCTCCGAAAGCACGGGAAATTTTGGCTCTGGCGCCGCACGGTCGGCATAGCCCCCATGCCGTGAACGGCCCGCGGGCGCTATAACATGAGCGACACCCGCCCCAAGGGCAGCGAGAGGAGAGACGCGGCCATGGCCGACCCGGCGAATGCGAGCGCGCCCGCGCTGGTCGTGCGCGACGTCTCCTATGCCTACGGCGCCCGCCGGGCGCTCGACGCGGTCGACCTGACGGTCCGGCATGGCCGCTTCACGGCGCTGCTCGGGCCGAACGGCGCCGGCAAGACCACGCTCTTCTCGCTGATCACCCGCCTGTTCGACACGCGCCAGGGATCGATCGAGATCGAGGGCCGGGTGCTGGCC
>JAKSBI010000903.1 GCA_022361215.1 Hyphomicrobiales bacterium
CTTCGATCCGGATCTGGACGACTGCGTGGTGATCGCGCTCCGGCAGATGATCGATCTGGTCTCGGAGCGCGTCGGCATCACCCGGGCCGAGGCCTATGCGCTGTGCAGCCTGGCCGCGGATCTAAGGGTGACGCAGGTGGTGAACGGCGCCAAGGGCATCCATGTCATGCTGGACCGGCGCTATCTGACGCGACCGGAGCCGTGAGCCGGCGGCTGGGTCACGCATGGGCAAATCCCGAATTGGCTCAGGCTAGCTCCGTGACCGAGGAGCGCGCTGGACCGCATCCGACGTGTGAGCGACGCCCTTGCGCGACCGCTGCGGGTTCGCGACCGGCAGCGTCACTGCACGTGCCGATGCCTCCTTCGCGGCGCGCGCGCTCTTCGCTTTCGCCCGGCCTTCCTCGACCGCCGTGATGAACCGGGCGCGGATCTGGTTGGTCACCACATGCACCCACTGGCGGTCCAGATTGGTCGAGAAGATCGGCACGTATTTCAGCACGTACTGATGCTCGACGACCGCACCGTAGAGGCTGTCGAGAACGTAGACCTTGCCGTCGAGGCTGACGGTCAGCACGGCGTGCAGCACGCGGCGCCGGCGATCCTTGACGACCGCCACGCGGAGCTGCTCGTTGTCGAAGCCGAGCTCCAGCAGGGTCAGGAACTTCAGGACCGCATAGTCCTCGCAGTCGCCCCTGCCGCTGACGAACTCGACGGGGCTCGCCCAATAGTCGCGCTTGCCGAAGACCTTGATGTCGTCGGCGTATTTGACCAGGCCGTTGATGGCCGTGTTGACGCGCCTGAGCTGCTCCATCGGCGGCAGGCCGTGCATCGACTTGACGATGCGGCGCCAGGCCGTGAGCTTGGGCGGACAATGCGGCGAGGCGGTCTCGCACAGGCTGTAGAGCGCGCGCTCCTGCTCGATGCGGGCGAGCACCGACTCCCAGCTCTGACGGAACCGGTGCGTCGGCGTCTGCAGCGGCACGGAGCCGAAGATGCCGAAATCGAACCGCTCCGGCTCTGGCGCGGGCAACACCTGCGGCTTGATCTGGGCGCCCAGGTTGAAAGGCGCGGCTCTGGTCGACGTGGCAGCCGTGACGCCGGCAAGAAGAGCCAGCAGCATCAGCGCGCACGCCAACAGGCCCGTGCTCCGCTTGCGCGGATGGCCCTCGGACGCTTCGAAGCTTTCGGTGGAACCGGACGCCGGACCGCCTGCGGCGCCGGCAGGCCAAACGCTACCTCTCGCGCAAGGCCTCGTGTCGCGCCTTGACGATAGGCTTGAGGATGTAGTCCAGGACACTCTTGCCCCCCGTTATGATGTCGACTGTCGCGACCATTCCGGGGATGATAGGCAGAGTTTCCTTGCCTTTCCGTAAAGCAGACTCGTTCGTTCTAACAGTAACTAAGTAGTAACTCTCTTTTGTGGCCTCATCAATAATACTGTCTGAAGAAATTATTTCAACTTTTCCATCAAGGCCGCCATAGACGGTAAAGTCGTAAGCGGTAAGCTTAACCAAAGCTTTCTGGTTAGGGCTAATAAAAGCTATATCGGCAGGCGGAACCCGCACCTCGACGAGCAGCGAGTCCTCCAGGGGCGTGATCTCGGCCAATGGCTCGCTGGCGCGCACGACGCCGCCGATCGTGTTCACGTGCAGCTTGTTGACGATGCCTTCGACGGGCGAGCGCATATCGGTGCGCAACACCTTGTCCTTGGCCGCTTTCAGGGACTGCTGCACGATCGACAGCTCGGCGAGCTTGGCGTTCAGCTCGGTCTGGGCGGTCTGGCGAAAGGTCAGCTTCTGCTCCTGAATCAGGCGCTCGGCCTCGCGGATCGAGGCTTCGACCCGCGGAATGGACTGCTGGGTGGTCGCGAGCTGCCCGTTCAGGTCGGAGATCTCGCGCTCGAGCCTCAGCATATCCGTCTTCGAGACGATGCCCCGCTGCGCCAGCGGCGCCTTCATGGACAGCTCCTTGTTGGCGATGCCGAGGCCGTCCGCGAAGCGCTTCTTGCCCGCCTCCAGCTCCGCCAGCTCCTGCTTGCGCTGCTGCAGCCGCTCGTTGAGAACGCTGACCTGGTTCTCCAGGTTGGAGCGCCGGATGCTGAACAGCGTCGTCTCGTTGCGCACCACGTCGGCCGCCTTCTGTTTCAGCTCCTCGGGGAACTGAACCTCGCTGGCTTCGGCGCTGCCCGCTTCCGTTCTGAGCCGGCTGATCTGCGCGAGCAGGCTGAGCTCCTTCGCCTGCAGCTCGCCGAACTCGGACGAGAAGCCCGTATCGTCGATCCGGACCAGGACCTGGCCCTTATTCACCCGGTCGCCCTCGCGCACGTAGATGCTCTTGACGATCCCGCCCTCGAGACTCTGGATCATCTGCGTCTTGATCGACGGGATGACGCGCCCGTCTCCCCGCGTGACCTCCTCCAGCTCGGCGAAATAGGCCCAGGTCAGGAAGATCACGAACAGCGAGGCGCAGGCGACCAGGAAATAGGCGGAGGACCTGGAGGGGGCGTCGTGCAGGGCGGCCTCGGCGTCGCGAATGAACGCGAGATCCTCGCGCTCGGGCGCCGACGTCATCCATTTGGCGGGCGGAGTGGCGTCCATGTCATCCGGGTCTCAAGCGCCGATACGCGCGCGGCCAAGATCGCGCGCCGGGCGTGACGCCCGGCACCTTCGCAGATGTATTACACCTGGACGGCGCGTGCCAGGGCTTGATTGCGTTCTGGTTACCGCCCGCACCAAACGCAAGGCGCCGCTGCCCCCGGCAACGGCGCCCCTATCGCCCTGTTTTCCCAGGAGTTTTAATACACGCGCCGCGTATCGTTGAGATGATGGGTCATGCGCGAGTAGAAGCAGTCACATTTCTGCACCATGACGTGATCCTGGCGCTTCCACCATTTCAGGGGCTTGCGCAGATAGCCGATCACCTTGGCGCAGCTCGTCTTGGCCTCGTTGGCCCAGACGAACAGAGGACCGCGGCGGTAGATCGTGGTCTTGGCGTTCGCCACCTCGACGGCGTGGTCGAAGCGCTGCTTGGCCTCCGCCCGCAGCATCGGCTTGTCGTCCACGTAAGCAAGGAGTGTCTGGGCATCGGGCAGGACCCGGCAATACGCCGACGGACCGCCGAAGTCGGCGGCATAGGCCTGACCGCCCACCAACATCGTCAGGGCCAGCGCCCCGGTTCGCAGGATCCTCATCGGTTTCCCTTTTCGCTTCATCGGACGGTTCGCCCGTCTACCAGCACGAGCCCTCCCGGACCGCCCGGGAGTCGCACACGGAGTATCCCACCCAAGGGACCCGAGGCGCAAAGCAATTGCGAAGTTTGAGCGAGCGAAAGTGCGGAACTGTGGCTAAATCGTCACACCGCCATCGGCGCCGTCGTCGTCGACCAGGATGGCGACCGCGGTCGGGCCGAAACCGATGGTGACATCGACCGGTCCGCCCTCTTCGGTCTCCGCCTGCGCGGCCGCCTCGGCCGCAGGCTCCGGCGCCTCCGGTCCCAGGATCTGCGTGAGATCGATCTCCGGCGGCTGGTCCTCGTCGGCGATCAGATCGGCCACCGTCAGATCCCTGGCGAGCGTAAAGCCCTGGTCGCTGCGGGTGAGCGAATCCAGGCCGATCAGGATCTCGTCCATCGCGTCGTCGGCCAGGAGACCGCTGTCGGCCGCGGCCGCGATGGCCGGCTCCTCGGCGGCACTCGCCTCCACGTTCTTGGGCTTCGCCATTCCAGGTCCTTAAAGCGAAACGCTCGATATGAGAGCTTCAATCCCTAACGGACTGAATTTCGCCGAATATACAGCGTTTACAGCCATTGATCCACCGTTGTTGGGAGCCACGATTGCGACAATTCACAGTGTGCGAGCGCGGCAGCAGGGCAAGGCCCGTCGACCTGCCTCCTCCAAGCCTCAGATACGCCGCAACCATCCGCACGCAATGCTTGCCGTTTACTTGTTACACAACTGCAACATTTCCGCGGATCGAAAGTGCCCCATAATCTAGCCATATTCGCTTCATGGTCTTCAATTGGTTCGGGACTCCTGCATGACGGCTGACACATCCTGGCTCAAGCCACGACAGCGTATTCTACAGCGTTCGCGCAAACGCATTTCGGTCCGACTGGAAGAGGAGTTCTGGGTGCAGCTCGAGGCTTGCGCCAAGGAGGACGGTCTCAAGATGACCGACCTGGTGTTCAAGCTGTTCGAGCAGGCCGGCGACGACATCAACCGCAGCTCCGTGCTGCGAGCCTATTGCGTGCGCTGGCTGCGCAACAAGCTGGCCCAGATGCGCCTCACCTCCTCCGATGCCGACTTGCAGGTGATCCTCTCGGCCTGCGACGTGCCCTGCGTGGTGATCACCTCGGAGAAGAAGCTGGTGGCCCACAACCACGCCTTCGCCGAGAAGGTGTTGAGCTCCATCGTGCCGCCCGACCAGTGGGATCAGGCGCAGAGCTTCGTGCGCTTCTCGCTCAGCAAGCCGATCAAGCAGATCTTCGACGCGGTTCTGGCGAGCAAGGTGGGCTATGTGGAGGCCCACGTCGCCTTCAGCAAGGACCAGGGCGTGGTGCCCATGGTCGGGCGCTTCTGCCTGCTCAACAGGCGCGCGGTCGATGCCTCGCCCCTGCTCTGCTTTCTGATGCCGGAGAAACGCCGCCGCTAACTCGACCGTTCCGGACCCGGCGGCGGGCTGGGCTCCTCGGTCTCGGAGCCGGTCCGCTCGGTCCTGACATTCTGCAGCGACGCCGTCATGCCGAGCTTCTGGAACGAGGCGCCGCGCGAGGCCTTGGCCACGGCCTTCTCCAGGGTCCGCACCGTGGTCGCCGCCTTGTCCCCGCCCGGGGTCAGGCCCTCGGCCTTGCGGCCGAGCATCTGCATGACCTTGTCGCGCGGCCCGTCCGCGGCAATGGTCCCCTGGTCGATCACGATCAGGCGGTTCACCAGCGCCAGCATGGCCGTGCGATGGGTGGTCAGGATCAGGGTCTGATCGGGACGGAAGGCGGAGCGCAGCCGCTCCACCAGGGCGCGCTCCGAGGCCATGTCCATAGAGCCCGACGGCTCGTCGAGGAACATGATCATGGGATCGAAGAGGAAGGCCCGGGCGAGCGCGATCGCCTGGCGCTGCCCGCTCGACAGGAAGCGGCCCGCCTCGCCGACGGGCATGTTGAAGCCCTTGGGGTGCAGCTTGACGAAATCCGTCACGCCGGCGAGATCCGCCGCGCGCACCACCAGATCGTCGGACACGTAGGGCGCGCCCAGGACGATGTTGTCGCGCACCGAGCCGTGGAACAGCGCCGCATCCTGCGAGACGAAGGCGACCCGGCGCCGGATCTCGGCCGGGTGGTACTGGCGAATGTCGACGCCGTCGAGCAGCAGCGAGCCCTCGCTCGGCACGTAGAGCCGCGTGATCAGCCGCCCGAGCGTGGTCTTGCCGGAGCCGATGCGCCCGATGATGCCGACGCGCTCGCCGGCCTGAATCTCCAGCGAGAGCTGGTTGATGGCCGGCGCGTCCGCCTCCGGATACTGGAAGGTCAGATTGTCGAAGGCGACGCTGCCTTCCGTGATGGTGCGGTCGATGTGCCGCTCCTGGCCGTCGTCCTCCTCGGGCACGGCCATGATCTCATTGAGCGTGCGCAGGGACTGGAAGGACTGCTGGGCGCGCCCGATGGTGGCCGCGATCTGGCCCAGCGGCGCCACGGCCCGGCCGGCCAGGATCACCGCGGCGATCAGGGCGCCCGGCGTGATCTCGCCGAGGTCGAACAGATAGATGCCGACGATCACCACGCCGACCGTGACAAGCTGCTGGATGAAGGCGGTCAGGTTCATGCCCAAGTTCGAGATGGACTTGAGCGTCTCTGCGGTACGCGAGTTCTGGCCGACGAACTGCTCCCACTGGCGCTGGAATTGGCTTTCGGCGCGCGAGGTCTTGATGGTCTCAAGGCCGGTCAGCGCCTCGAACAGGATGGAGTGGCGATGGGTGGCCTCGGCCTGGCTCTTCTCGACGGCCCTGTGCAGCGGAAGCTGGAGCGCGGTGCCGACGATCAGGACCAGCAGGACGGCCACGGCCGGCACGACCGCGACCAGGCCGGCGATCTGATAGATGATGAAGACGAACAGCCAGATGAACGCCAGATCCGTGAGCGTCACCACGGTGTTGGAGGTGAAGAACTCGCGCACCGTCTCGAAATCCCGGAGCTGGTTGGCGAACTCGCCCGTCTTCAGGGGCCGCTTGCTCAAATCGAGATTGAGGACATGGGCGAACAGGCGTCCGGCGAGCAGCACGTCGGCGCGGCGCCCGGCATTGCCGATCAGCTTGTGCCGCAGGGTCTTCAGGATGAAATCGAAGGTGATGGCGACGCCCATGCCGATGGCCAGTACCCAGAGCGTCGACATGGTCTTGTTGGGCAGCACCCGGTCGTAGACGTTCATGATGAAGAGCGGCGACGCCAGCGCCAGCAGATTGACGATGGCGGCCGCGACCAGGATCTGCAGATAGGTCGGCCACAAGGGCGTGACGGCGCTCCAGAACCAGTTCTTGCGCGAGCCGAGATTCGAGACCGCGCCGACCTCTCCGAACTCGTACTCCGGCTTCAGCAGGATCACGTAGCCCGAATGCTTGGCCGCGAGCTGCTCGAGCTTCACGTCGACCACGCCGCTGCCGGTGTCGGGCATGATGATGCGGGCGACGCCGCCCGGCTTCAGCTCGGCGAGGACGACGGCCAGGTCGTCGTCGAGGATGACGATGGCGGGAAGCAGCACGGGCAGGAGCTTGGAGAGCGGCCGGCGCACCACGCGCGCAGAAAGGCCGGCGCGAGCCGCGGCGCGCGGGAACAGCCGCGGCGTCAGGCGGCCCTCGACGAGGGGCAGGCCCGAGACCAGCGCCGTCTTGGGGATGGAGCGGCCATAGTGCCGGGCCACGTTCTCCAGGCAGTCGCGCAACGGATCGGCGAAGGCGTCGTCCGCGGCGATATCCAAGGTCGCCGCCGCAGTGGCCGACGGACCCTCGGTCGGCGCCTCGTTCTGATTGTGAGCTTCCTGCATCGGTCCGTTCGAACTACTCATGTGGCCTGTACACGCTTGCGCCGCCACCGCCGGCTCGCGGCGCAGACTGAGCTCCAGAGCCCGGCTTGAACGGAACGGGCTCCCTACGGGCTGTTACCTGCGGACCATCGGCGCGGGCCATGTCCAGACATGTCATGTCCGAGTGATGTGGAGATGGGCCGATTTCGCAAATTTGCAAGGTTCCGCAAGAAAGGAGCGCATTTGGCTTCCGGGCATGGTTGCGAAAAGCTCGAAGTGGGTTCCATCACTTTCGCTTTCCGCGCCTGACCGGCGGCCAAATGCGCTCCGATACCAACACAACAAGACGAGAAGCAGGCCTAGCGGCCGCGCTTTCGTAGCGCTGCGCGACTATACGTTAAGTTGCAACCGTTTACAGCCGATTATGGCTGCTAGCCTTAAGAGGGCGATGTCGCGCGCCCTACTTGTCGCGACGGCCGAACAGGCCGCCCCGCTTCGGCTCCCAACGCTTGTGCGTCTCGCCTTCCGGCGTCGGCGGCACGCCATGGGCGTCGCGCGCATAGATCTTGGCCTGCTTCGGCGCCTCCAGGTGAAGCGTGTTCAGCAGCATGCCCATGCTCGCCAGCACGCGGTACTCGGCAAATTCCAGTGCCGTGGCCGCGGTCTCGACCGAGACCTGGGCGTTGAACCGCGTGTTCTGCGTGTCCAGCAGATCAAGCAGCGACCGGTCGCCGACCTTGAACTGCTCTTGATAAGAGTTGATCAGCCGGTTCGTGCTGGCGAGCTGCGACCGCAGCCGGTCCAGCCGCCGGCGCTGCTGCACGCGGCGGTCCCATGACAGCCGGACCGCCTCGCCCACGTCGCGGTGGGCCTTGTGCAGGCCGAAGCGCTCGCCGTCGAGGACGCGCAACTGCTCCTGCTTGTTGGCGCTGTCGATGCCGCCCTTGAAGACGTTCCAGCGCATCACGACCTCGGCCCGATACTCGTTCTCCTGTCCCGGAATGCCGTCCAGATCGTCCGCCACCCGCGTGGTGAACTCGAACGAGATCTTCGGGAGGAACTCGGCATTGGCCTTCTTCACCAGCGCTGACGCCGCGTCCACGTCGGCCTCGGCGATATTGATGGTGGGATTGTGCTCACGGGCGGTTCCGAGCGCGTCCTGCAGGCTGGTCGGAAGCGCGGCCGTGATGCTGCCGGGCTGCTGATAGTGCTCCAGCGGCTTGCCGACCAGCTTGAAGAACCGGATCCTGGCGGCATGCAGATCCTCGACCGCCTCCTCCAGCCGCGCCTCGGCCGCGAACACGCGCTCCTCGGCCTGCTGCCGGTCGGCGACGGAGATGGCCTGGGCGGCGGTGCCTTCCTTCAGATCGCCGAGCACGCGGCGATGATAGGCGACGTTCTGCCGGGCGAACCGGACGACGCGCTGCGACCGTCCGATCTCGAGATATTGCTGCACCACGTTCAGCGCGATGAACTCGGACCGCTCGTAGACGCGATGCGACGAGGCGTCGACGCGGGCCGCCTGATTGCGCTTCTCGTTGCGCCGTCCGAAACCGTCGAACAGGAGCTGCGACGCCACGACGTTGAATTCCTTGCGATCGAGGAACTTCTCGTCGGTGAGCTGCGCGGCGCCGCGGGTCGACGGATTGTCGACGTTCTGCTTGGCCTGCCGCGCCTCCAGATCGATCTTGGGCAGATACAGGCCCTTCGCCTGCTTCAGCTCGAACTCGATGGCCTCCCGCCGCGCGATGGCCTCGCCGATCTCGGGATTGGCTTCGAGCGCCACCTGGATGGATTCCTTCAGAGACATGGCCCAAGCCGACTTGGGCATCAGAGCCGTACTCGAGAGAAGGAGGCCACTCGATACGGCTACGACCCCGACCCAGCGCCCCAGCGGCCGCAACTCCCTCCGGTCGCAAATCATTCTACCACCCCTCATATCAACCGGTCCTACAGGTACTCTGAACGCCGAGCGTATGACGCGTTCATCCGGTTTTTGTTCGTCCGCTTGACTCTGCAGCTATCGGATTATCAGTTGGGGGGCGGCAACGCCAAACATAACCGACTCGGTCAGCTCAAGATTCTGGATTCGTGTGGCTCATCTGTCACACATGTCACATGGCATAAACAGTATCTTGTATAGATATGCGATTCGTGACGTGCTGTGATACCGATTCGAGCATGCGACGGCATCGCGTTTCCCTCGGCAAGCCGCTGATCCGACGCATGAATCACCGATTCGGATAACGACGACGGCCCGTCCGGCAGTCCAGGACGAATGGCGCCACAACCTGTGGCATTTTCATTGCAACCATAAGGTGTTGCGGCTGCCGACGACACGCCTCGGTCCACCCTGAACGAATCGTCCGTGAGCGGGCTATCTTGTGCACAGGGTCCGGTGCCAGCCGCGATTGCACGCCACGCCGGGGGAGACATCCGCGCTCGCGCATCGACGTTGACGGGCGCACGACAGGTGGCGCCGGCGGCACGCGCTCCGTTCAGGCGAACATCTACCTCGACACCGCGCCGCGCGATCCGAGCCGCCTGAAGTTCTCGCCCGAGATATCGGAGATCGAGGCGGCCGGGCCAGGCGCGGCCTCGCGATAGAGACCGCCGCGCCCGTCCACGCCGCAACGCTCAACGAACAAGCTGCCAGCGGAGCATGCGCTCGACCATCGCCGCCTCTTCGACCGTGAGCCGTCCGTGTCCGCTCAGAAAGGTCTTCATGTCGGCACCGGAGTAGCGCCCGACGAGCCGGCCGTCGCGGACGATCAGCTTGGTGCGCGCCAGCGTCCTGGCCGGCGCATGGCAGATCGTGCAGCGCTCCCGATAGAGACCGCCGCGCACAAGCTGCAGCCGGAACATCTCGACCAGCAGGTCGGTCTCGGCCGTCGACGGCTTGCCGAAATGGGTCGGCAGGTAGGACGGCACGGGGAGGCGCGACGTGCGGCCCATGACCACGCCGTTCCGCAGCTCGAGGTGATCCCGCGCGAACGGGCCGGCATGGTCGTGACAGCGCCCGCACCGCTCCTCGAAGAGCGCATGCGGATCCACGGGCTGCGCCTGCCCCGCCTGGGCGGCGGCCTTGCCCGGCGCGCACAGGATCGCCAACGCGGCAATCGCCGCCCCGATCATGCCGGCCCAAGCGTTCAAGGCGCGCACAACCGTCTCCCGAGCCCCATGCGCGGCAGGCCCCGCGCCGCCGCGCGCTCCGGCTAATGTGCCATCAGGACCGGGGTCCGGCAGGCGTGCAGGACGTGATCCGTGACGCCTCCGAACGCCGCCTCGATCCAGCGCCGGGTGCCGTAGGCGCCCATCACCAGCGTCGCGCCCTCCTGCCCCGCCGCCTCCTCGACCAGGCGCTCGCCCGCGCTGGTGCCGTGGCTCTGGATACAGGCGACCTCGGCCGTCACCCCGTGCGCGGCCACGAAGGTCCTCAGGCGGTCGAGCGCGCCCTCGGAGAGGCCGTGGCCGTCCACATTGACCACCCGGATGCTCTTCGCGCTCTCGAAGAACGGCCAGGCCGCCGTGATGGCGCGCGACGCCTCGGCGGACTCGCTCCAGGCGACCAGCAGATGCTCGCCGATGCCGTTCGGCTTCGCCGCCTCG
Source organism: Hyphomicrobiales bacterium (assembly GCA_022361215.1). GTDB lineage: Bacteria > Pseudomonadota > Alphaproteobacteria > Rhizobiales > Methyloligellaceae > JAKSBI01. Next base: position 10,616 of record JAKSBI010000903.1, read on the forward strand.
GGCACCACCAGCACGGGCCGGCCGGAGGAGAACAGCGCGCCCTCGCGCACGTCGTCCCAGAAATCGTCGCGATGGAAGCCGATGCTGGGAACGATGGTCAGATCCGCGAACATGGCGCGCCGCGCCACGGCGGTCTTCACCGGCCCCTGCACCGCCTCGAAATTGCTGGAGACATCGGCGAGGTTGCCGAAATAGCCCAGAAAGGCCTTCTGGGCGCGGTCCACCGATTGCGTCTCGTAGGCCTGGATATCGCTGTACCAGCGCTGGATCTGGGACGTGGACGCCCCCTCGCCCGGCGGTGCGAAGATGGTATAGGGAGAGACCTGCGGCAGCAGGCCCTCGATATGCGTACCGAACCGCGCCGCCAGCGACAGGGCGGCCTCGGCGAGCGGGGCGATCTCGTCCTTGCCGTTGAGCGGCAGGAGTGCACGGGCGATCTTCATCCGACTTTCCTCTTGCTGACGGCGCCGGGCGGCCTGTCGCCTCCCCCTGCGCAGACGGCGCCTGTCGTTTCGGAAAGTCTCCCGCGCTTGCGTGCGCGACACCTTGAGCGAAATCAAGTCGGCAGGACGATCCTGCGACGGCCTCAGGCGCTACGCCACGCGGCCGACGACTTGCATTTGCGGCAGACGCGCTCGCCGGCCCATTCGCTCGGGAAGGGCTTGCCGCACATCAGACATTTCCTGGTCTTGCGCTCGGCACTGTGGTCGGCCACAGGCTTCTTGTGTTTCTTGGGCATGGTTCGTCTCGACATTGCCGGCCTCCTTGCCGGCTCTCGCTATGCGCGGATGAGCGACCGTCGCCGACCTTTCGGCAGGACGCGTCCGCACGGGTTGCATGATGACGGACCGGGCGTCCGTGCGCCCGGCTCAGGGGAGATCGCATCGAGAGGCGACGAGGGGCGGTCGCCGATGCTGGAGAACCGCGACCGTCGATCCGAGTTTCTTGGAAAACCGGCCTCTCGCGCCAATCCTGGCGCGGCGCGATCGAGCCCCGTTCGCTCCCTGTTAGATGGTGATTCTTCTCGCCGATTCAATGCCCCCCTGTGCCTGGCGCGGCTCGCGGATCGCGAGCCGCGCGGGTCCATCGGCACCGCCGGCCGTCAATCCGGATGAGGCTTCCCGACGGGGCGCACGTGGCTCGCCCGCGGCCCCTCGTCGCCCTCGCTCTCGGCGAAGCGCACCTGTTGCCCCTCCACCAGGGCATCGTAGCCGTCATTGGCCACGGCATGGCGATGGAAATAGATATCGCGACCATCCGACGCGGCGATGAAGCCGTGATCCTCGTCCGGGACAAGCCTCGCGACCACGCCGTGGGGCGGCGCCTCGTGGGTCTTCACCTTGCCCTGCTGCTTGCGGACCTCGTCCTGGAGCTGCCGGCGCGCGGCGCGATAGGCGTCCCGGATCGTCACATAGACGTCCTCGTGGGCATCGCGGTCGCCGGGGTCGCGATTGACGACGATGTCGCCGCCGCCCGGCACGGTGATGTGGATGCGGACGCGATAGGTGTTGCCCTTGCGGTGCTGCTTGTGCGGCTTGGCCACGACCACCCGCGTCGACGTGATGCGGTCGTAGAACTGCTCGAGCTTCGCCGTCTCCTCGCGCAGGCGCGCCTCGACGGCCTCGGAAGGGCTCATGTCCTCGAAAACGATCTCCAGGGGGATCTGCATGGCTGC
>JAKSBI010000558.1 GCA_022361215.1 Hyphomicrobiales bacterium
AGCTCGTTGCGCTGGCTGCGCAGCTGCGACGTCATGGTGTTGAAGGTCGAGCCGAGCAGGCCGAGATCCCCCTCCCCCGGCCGCACCGGCACCTGCACGTTCAGGTCGCCCTCGGAGACCGTCTGGGCGGCGCCGATCAGCCGTCGGATCGGCGCCACCAGCCGGTTGGCGAACCAGAGGCCGATCCAGACCGCGGCCAGCAGCAGCGTCAGCGCGATGACCACATACATCAGCCCGAAGGCCACCTGCACGCCCGTGCGCCGCTCCTCGAGCTTCTTGTACTCGGCGACCTTCGCGCGCGCCGCGCGCAGATGCTGCAGCACCTGCGGGTTCACGGTCTTGATGATGAAGAGATAGGTGTCGTCGAAATTGTCCAGGCGCTTGATCGCCCCCACCTTGTTCGACTTGCTGCCGGGCGCGATGACGATGGCCTTGCCCTCTTTCGCCAGCTCGATGGCCTTCGGCGGCGGCGGCACGTAGCGCACTTCGTTGAGCGAGTTGGCGTTGGCCAGCATCTTGGCCTTGCCATCGATCAGATAGGCGAAGGGAATCGAGCGGATCGAGGCCTGCGCGGTCAGGAACTTGCTGATCGTGTCGGGCCGGCTCTGCACCAGCGGCGCGGCCTCGTCGATATCGGCCGCCATGCCCACCACGTCGGCCCGGATCACCTGCCCGTGCTCGTTCAGGTAAGCCGTCGCCACCTTGATCGAGTTCTGGATGATGACCTTGGTGCGGGTGGAGAACCAGTGGTCCAGCCCGCGGTCCAGCGAGATGCTGGCGAAGATCGCGAGCAGGATCGCGGGCAGCGCGGCAATGATGCTGAACAGGCCCACGATGCGCCCATGCAGCCGCGCACCCGCCGCCTGCCGGCGCCGTGCCAGCCAGAGCCCCGTGACCTGCCAGGCGATCAGCGCGATCATCGCGATGACCAGCACCGTGTTGATCAGCAGCACGGTGACAACGACCTGGTGGGTCGGCAGGATCGGGGTCAGGCCGGTGAGGATCGAATAGCTGGCGAAGCCGGCAACCAGCGCCAGAACGACGACCACGAAGCCGAGAACGAAAACAGGAGGCGTGGCCGTTCGCAGAGGCGCTTTCGGGTCGAGCCGAGCGCCCGTCGCGCCAGCTTCAGCGGTACCCGTTGCCATCCATACGCCCCTCGCCTGATGGGGTGGTCCGTGATCGAACCGCCCGCACTGCCACCGGATATTGAAGCTGACGCCCCGGGCCACTCAGGCCGCAGTCCAAGCCGCGGCGCACAGTCTCAGCGCTGTCGCGCCGCGGGCGAGTGGTGCTCAATAACCACAATGTGGCACATTGGCGACAAATTGTTGCAGAATTTGGGCCGGCAAGCCAGCTTTCCACGTCGTCGGACTGTTGTTGTCCCCCCTCTAGTGAGGTGCTTCTGCAACAGCCTGCGGACCGCAGACTAATTGCTATCCGGGTGTACGGACGACCCGGATTTCCAGGTCCCGGATCTTCTTGCGCAGGGTGTTCCGGTTCAGGCCAAGCATCTCGGCGGCGCGGATCTGATTGCCGCGCGTCGCCGCCAGCGCCGCGGTGATCAGCGGCAGCTCGATCTTGCGCAGCATCCGCTGGTAGAGCCCGGGTGGCGGCAGGTCTTCGCCGAAGCCGGCGAAATAGTCCGTCAGATAGCGCTCCATGGCGGTGCCGACATCGAGATCGTGCTCCATGCTCTCATCGAAGGCCGGGCGCGCATTGACCGCCAGCTCGGCCTCGACGAGGTCGAGGGTGATGGTGTCCTGAGAATAGAGCGCGGTCAGCCGGCGCAAGAGGTTCTCCAGCTCGCGCACATTGCCCGGCCAGTGATAGCGCTTCAGCCGGTCGACGGCCGCCGTCTCGATGTTTTTCTGCGGCAGCCCTTCCTTGCCGGCCTCCGCCAGGAAGTGCCGGACGAGGTCGCCGATGTCCTCGAGGCGCTCGCGCAGCGGCGGCAGCCGCAGCGGCACCACGTTCAGGCGGTAGTAGAGGTCCTCGCGGAACAGCCCCTGGTCGATCTGCTGCTGCAGGTCCCGGTTGGTGGCGGCGATGATCCGGACGTTCGTCTTCATGGCGGTGCGGCCGCCGACGGTGGTGTACTCGCCCTCCTGCAGCACGCGCAGCAGGCGGGTCTGCGCTTCCATGGGCATGTCGCCGATCTCGTCGAGAAAGAGCGTGCCGCCCTGGGACTGCTCGAAGCGGCCCACATGGCGCGTCTGCGCGCCGGTGAAGGCGCCCTTCTCGTGGCCGAACAGCTCCGACTCGATCAGCTCCCGCGGGATGGCCGCCATGTTGATCGCCACGAACGGACCGGTGCGGCGCGTGCCGTAGTCGTGCAGGGCGCGCGCGACCAGCTCCTTGCCCGTGCCCGACTCGCCGGTGATCATGACGGTCAGGTCCGTCTGGGTCAGGCGCGCCAACACGCGGTAGATCTCCTGCATGGCGGCCGAGCGGCCGATCAGCGGCAGCTCCTCCGAGCTGTGATCCTGCGACGCGATCGGCTTGCTCTTGCGCGGCTCCGACAAGGCCCTGGCCACCACGGAGACGAGCTCGTTCAAGTCGAAGGGCTTTGGCAGGTATTCGTAGGCGCCGCGCTCGGCGGCCGTGATGGCGGTCATCAGCGTGTTCTGCGCGCTCATGACGATGATCGGCAGGTCCGGGCGGTGCTTCTTGATGCGCGGGATCAGGTCGAAGGCGTTCTCGTCCGGCATCACCACATCGGTGATGACCAGATCGCCCTGCCCTTGCGAGATCCACTGCCAGAGCGTCGCGGCGTTGCCGGTGGCGCGCGGCGAGTAACCCGAGCGGGCCAGCGCCTGGTTCAACACGGTCCGGATCGCCGCGTCGTCGTCCGCAATCAGGATGTTGCCCTTTGCCATCTCTAGTGTCCCGTCTGACCGGCCGGTTGCTCTTGCATGGGCATCAGGGCCCGAAAGGCCGTCTTCGGCGGGTGCGAATCACATTCGATGATCCCGCCGTGATCGCCGATGATCTTGGCGACCAGGGCCAGCCCGAGCCCGGTGCCCGTCTGCTTGGTGGTGACGAAGGGGTCGAAGAGATGCGGCCTCAGATCGTCCGAGACGCCGGGGCCGTTGTCCTCGATCGAGACCTCGAGCGGCAGGCTGACCCGCGCCCGCGAGCCCGGCAGGGAAAGGCGGACGCCGGGCCGGAACGACGTCGACAATGTGATCTGGCCGTCGCTGCGCTCGCTGCCGATGGCTTCGGCCGCGTTCTTCACCAGGTTCAGGAAGGCCTGGATCAGCTTGTCGCGGTTTCCGGGAATGGCCGGAAGCGACGGGTCGTAGCGCTCCGTGATCTTGATATGGCGTGCGAACCCGTTCTGCGCGATCTGCTTCACATGGTCGAGCACGTCGTGGATGTTCACCGCCTGGCGTCCCGGCGGCCGTTCGTCGCCGAACACCTCCATACGGTCGACGAGCTTGCAGATCCGGTCGGACTCCGCGCAGATCAGCTGCGTGAGGGCCCGATCGCTGTCGGAAAGAGATTCTTCCAGAAGCTGTGCCGCGCCGCGAATGCCCGAGAGCGGGTTCTTGATCTCGTGCGCCAGCACGGCCGCCATGCCGGAGACCGAGCGCGCGGCGCCGCGATGGGTGAGCTGGCGCTCGATCATCTGCGCCATGGTGCGCTGCTGCAGCATGATCAGGACCCGCTCGGGATGCTCCGGAAGCGGCCCGCCATAGATGTCCACCAGCTTCTGGGCGCCGAGCTTGGGCGTGCCGAGGTCGACGCCGTACTCGTTCACCGTGCTGCCGTCGCGGCCGACCTGCTCCACCAGAGCCAGGAGCGGGCTGCCGAACGAGACGATGTCGTCGAGAGCCTGTCGGAGCAGCAGGCTGGCGCTCATCTGAAAGAAATCCTCGGCTGCGGAGTTTGCAAACAGGATCCGCTTCTCGGGCCCGACCACCAGCACCGGGTGCGGCAGGGCGTTGAGCAGGTTGTCGGACACGCCCGGTTGCGAGCCGCGCATGCGGCCGTTCTGCGCTTCGGACCGGTGCTCCATCAGGCGGCTGCCTCCAGCTGCCGATCGAAGAAGGCGGCAAGCCCGTCCTTGACGCGCTCGGGGTCCCCTTCCCGGCAGAGTCTCTGACGCCAGGGCTTCACGTCGTGCGGGCTCCGTGCCGCAGTTTCGACGTACCACCCCAGATGCTTACGAGCTGTGCGCACGCCCAGCTCACGGCCGTAGTGCGACAGGGTGTCCTCATAGTGCTCGAGCGCGAGAGCCTTCTGCTCCGCGAGGCTTGGCAATCCGGGGTCGCGGCCGCTTTCGAGCAGCATCGCGGCGCGACCCGGCAGCCATGGCCGGCCGCAAGCCCCGCGTCCGATCATCACGCCGTCGGCGCCCGACGCGGCCAGCATGCGGGGCACGTCCTCGATCGATTTGGCATCGCCGTTCGCGATCACGGGGATCGACACGGCCGCCTTGACGCGCGCGATGAAGGTCCAGTCCGCCCTGCCCTTGAAGAACTGGCAGCGCGTGCGGCCATGCACCGTGACCATTTGCACGCCCGCCTCCTCCGCGCGCCGCGCCAGCTCGGGCGCGTTCAGGCTGTCGTGATCCCAGCCCATGCGCATCTTCAAGGTCACAGGCACCGGGACCGCGCCGACGACGGCCTCGATCAGCTCCAGAGCGTGATCGATGTCGCGCATCAGCGCCGAGCCGGACAGGCCGCGCGTCACCTGCTTGGCGGGGCAGCCCATGTTGATGTCTATGATGTCGGCGCCGAGATTCGCGGCGATCCGCGCGCCCTCCGCCATCCATTTCGCCTGGCGTCCGGCCAGCTGAACGACGAAGGGGGAAAGCTCGCCGCCCTTGGCGCGGCGTAGGATGTCCGGGCGCTGCTGCACGAGCTGCTCGCTGGCGATCATCTCCGTGACCACCAGGCCGGCACCGAGCCTCTGCGCCAGGCGACGGAACGGCAGGTCGGTGATGCCCGACATGGGCGCCAGCAGAACCCGGTTGGGCAGCGTCACCGAGCCAACGTCAAGGGGCGTGGATGTCCGGAAAGCCAGTGTCATGACGAGGCTCGCTGGGCTCTTGCACAACAATTGTGCATCTTTGCTCCCTGCTCTCTTCTTGAGCAGAATAGGTCCAAAATTTCGCAGTTGCAACATGGCATGTTGCAGGCTGGTGAATATCGGATTTCCAGGTTAATGGGGTGGCGTTGGGTTTGGCATAACCGAAAGGGCTGATACGCGTGAAGACCGCGGCGGTGATCGTTGCAGCCGGACGCGGCGTGCGTGCCGGCGGTGGGGCCGAGGGCGCCCTCCCCAAGCAGTATCGCAGTATCGGCGGCGAGGCCGTGCTCACCCATACCTTGCGGGCCTTTGCCGGTCACGATGCCGTTGACGTCGTCCTCGCGGTAATCTGCGACACCGACCGGGCGCTCTACGATGCGGCCAGCGCCGGCCTCGGAGACAAGCTGCGGCCAGCCGCGATCGGCGGGGCGACGCGGCAGGAGTCGGTCCGCGCCGGCCT
>JAKSBI010000723.1 GCA_022361215.1 Hyphomicrobiales bacterium
AGGTGCTCGGCCGGAGTCAGGTCGGCCACGCTCACGAAGGTGTCCGGCAGCGCGGCGTCGGGCCCGTGCAGATGGCGGAACAGGCGGTAGGCGTAATCCTCGACGACCTCTTCCCCGGCGTTGCCGTCGGCATTCAGAATGCGCCGCTTGTAGGTGAAGTCGAAGACCGGCTCCACGCCGCTCGAGACGTTGCCCGCCAGCAGCGAGATGGTGCCGGTCGGCGCGATCGAGGTGAGCAGGCCGTTGCGGATGCCGTGCTCGGCGATGGCGCGGCGCAGGTCGGCGTCGAGGCGCGCGCCCGTACCGCCGGCCAGGTAGGGCTCGGCGTCGAACAGCGGGAAGGCGCCCTTCTCCTTGGCCAGCTCGACGCTGGTGGCATAGGCGGTCTGCTCGATCGCTGCCATCCAGCGCCGCGTCAGCGCCGTGGCGGCGGCGCTGCCGTAGCGGGCGCCGCAGAAGATCAAGGCGTCGGCCAGCCCGGTGACGCCGAGGCCGATGCGCCGCTTGGCATGCGCCTCCCGGCGCTGGGCCTCCAGCGGATAGCCCGAGATCTCGATCACGTTGTCGAGGAATCGGACCGCGATGCGCACCAGGCTTCGGAGCCGCGCCTCGTCGAGCGCCGCCTGGGGCTCGAAGGGCGTGCGCACCAGACGGGCGAGATTGACGGAGCCCAGCAGGCAGGCGCCGTGGGGCGGCAGGGGCTGCTCGCCGCAGGGGTTGGTGGCCGAAATCGTCTCGCAATAGGCGAGATTGTTCTCCGCGTTGACGCGATCGATGAAGATCACGCCGGGCTCGGCATAGTCGTAGGTGGCGCGCAGGATCCTGTCCCAGAGGCCGCGGGCGCGGACCGTCCGGTAGACCTTGCCGTCGAAGCTCAGCTCCCAGTCCCGGTCGGCCCGCACCGCCTCCATGAAGGGGTCGGTGACCAGCACCGAGAGATTGAACATGCGCAGCCGCGCCGGGTCGGCCTTGGCCACCACGAAATCCTCGATGTCGGGATGGTCGCAGGCCAGCGTGGCCATCATGGCGCCGCGCCTGGTGCCGGCCGACATGATGGTGCGGCACATGGCGTCCCACACATCCATGAAGCTGACCGGCCCCGAGGCCTCGGCACCGACGCCGGCCACCGGCGCGCCCTTCGGCCTGAGCGTGGAGAAGTCGTGGCCGATGCCGCCGCCCTGCTGCATGGTCAGCGCGGCCTCTTTCACGTTGTCGAAGATCGACGCCATGTCGTCCTCGATCGTGCCCATGACGAAGCAGTTGAACAGGGTCACGTTGCGGGAGGTGCCGGCGCCAGCGAGGATGCGGCCCGCGGGCAGGAAGGCGAAGTCCTGCAGCGCATCGTAGAAGTGCCCCGCCCATTGCGCGCGGGCGTCGTCGCGCTCGGGGGCCGCCGTCGCCGTCGCCACCCGCCGCCAGGTGTCCTCGACGGTCTCGTCGACCGGCGTTCCCTCGGCGGACTTCAGCCGATACTTCATGTCCCAGATGTGCTCCGAGATGGGACAGAGGACGTCGAAGGCGTGACTCATGGCAACATGCGACCGGCTGACCAGACGGGGCCTTGAAGATAGGCCCCGCGCCGCATCACGTCAAGAAATGTTCCTGTTTTGTTTCTATCAGGGTAAAGCCGCCGTTAAGCGGCCCCGGTGTCCGAGGTGCCGGCGGTTTCGGCGGCGAGGGCGGTCGAGGCCGTCTCGATGGCGTCCTGCAGTCGCGGCAGGAACTCCGACCGCGGCAGACCGGGCGGGATCGGGTCCAGAAACTCGACCACCATGGTGCCCGGATAGCGGCGAAGGGTGCGGCGCGGCCAGAACAGGCCCGAATTGAGGGCGACGGGACAGCAGGGGATCTTCAGGGCCTCGTAGAGAAACACGACGCCGGGCTTGTAGTCCGGCGGGGCGCCGGGGGCACGGCGCGTGCCTTCCGGGAAGATGACGATCTCGCGGCCTTCCTCGGCGCGGTCGGACGCGTCGCGCGCCATCTGCCGGAGCGCGCTCGGGCCCGCCTCCCGGCGCACGAAGATCATGCGGAACTTTTGCGAGAACCAGCCATAGAAGGGGATCCAGATCAGCTCGTGCTTCATGACCATCGCCGGGTCCCGCATCAGCGGCACCAGGCCGAAGGTGTCCCAGGCCGACTGGTGCTTGGAGGCCACCAGGACGGGGCCGGGGGGCAGCTTCTCGCGGTTGCGCACCTCCAGCCGCGTGCCCACGATCACCCGCAGCAGCCAGACGCAGGTCAGCGCGTGGGCCTTCAGGCCGACCATGGCCCAG
>JAKSBI010000515.1 GCA_022361215.1 Hyphomicrobiales bacterium
ACCACGTAGCGCTCTTCCACCGACACCTTGACGGTCTCGGCCACATAGGGCCCTTCGGCCAAGCGCCGCCCGTCCTCGACGCTGACCCGGTAGGGCTTGGTCTTCACGCGCTCCGGGTCGCCCCAGGACTGGCCGGTGCGGATGTCGAAATGCCAGCCGTGCCAGGGGCAGCGGATGAAGGCGTGGTCCCGCGAATAGGCGTACTCCCCCGGCTCGCCCGGCTCCAGAAAACCCGTCACGACGCCATCGCAGAGGCTGCCGCCCTGGTGCGGGCAGCGGTCGAGCAGGCCGTAGACCTCGCCGTCCAGATTGAAGATGACCACGTCGCGGCCCCCGGCGCTGACGCGCTTGCGGGCTCCCGGCGGCAGCTCCTCCACCCGGGCGACGACATGGCGCGCCACCTAGGCGCTCCCGTAAAGCGCCATGCCGTTGTCGCGGAAGATCATGCGGTGCTGCTCTTCGCTGAGACGAATGGGGAAGGCATGGGCCGGGTCGTCGAAGTCCCAGTGGGGATAGTCGGTGGCGAAAACCAGCCGGTCCCAGCCGATCCAGTCGATGATGTCGGTCAGGTGCCGGCGCCGCTCGGGCTCTTCCATGGGCTGCGTGGTGACCCAGACGTTGCGGCGGATGTAGTCCGACGGGCGCTGTTTCAGGTGCGGTGTCTCCGACCTCAGCGTGGTCCAATGCTTGTCGAGCCGCCAGCCGAGCGCCGGCAGCCAGGCGAAGCCCGCCTCGACCAGCACCGCGCGCAGGCTCGGGAAACGCTCGAACACGCCCTCGATCACCATGCTGGTCAGCAAGCCCTGGCAGCACTGGGCATGGCCGCTCATCTCCTCGATGTAGTAGGAGGGCCAGCCGCCACCCGTCACCGGATAGCCGCCATAGCCGAAGGCGTGAATGCCGATGGGCAGGTTGTTGCGCTCGGCCGCCTCGTAGATCGGCCAGTAGCGGCGCTGGCCGAGCGGCTCGGCGGTCCGGCTCATGAGCAGGATCTGCACGAAGCTCGGGTCGCCGGCCCAATGCTCGATCTCGGCCGCCGCCGCGGCCCCGTCCTCGTAGGGCACCACGATGGAGGCCTTCAGGCGCGGCTCCTTCTCGGTCCACTCCGCCACCTGCCATTCGTTCAGGGCGCGGGAGAGCGCGATGGACAGGTCGACGTTCTGCGCGGCGCCCGGCGCGGGCGTGATGGCGTTGAGGACGCCGAGCCCCACATTGTTGGGGTCGAGATGCTGCAAGCGCATGAAATCGAGATCGCAGCCCGGCCGGCCGCCACCCGGCGGCACCGCGTCGCGGCGCGAGGCGTCCGGGTTGCCCTTCGGATAGGCCGGCCCGTTCTGGTAGCCGTGGCGCGGGATCATGCCGAACTCGTCCATGTGCCGCTGCCAGCGCGTCGAGAGATAGGCATGCAGCGACTTGGGCTCGCGCGGCCGCGGGTGGATGTCGCCGTCGACAATGCCGAGCGCGGCCTCGGCACCCTTTTCCACGGACGTGCGGTCGACGATCTCGATGTTCATGACAAGGTTTCCCTGAGTCTGGGATAGGTCTCCAGAGGAGTCTCCACCAGTATCTTCCGAACCAGGTCTTCAGGCAATCCGTCGGGCAGGACCCGGTCGCCGTCGAACTGCCAGTGCGGATAGTCGGTCGAGAACAGGAGCAAATCGTCCGAGCCCATGTGCTCCAGGACCTGCAAGACCGTGTCCGGATCGTCCGGCGCGTCGAAGGGCTGCAACGAAAAGCGCACGCTGTCGCGCACGATCTCGGCCGGAGAGCGGTCCACCCAGGGGACCTCCATGGTCAGGCCGCGCCAGTACTTGCGGAGCCGCCAGAGGAAGGGCGGCAGCCAGGTGAAACCGGACTCGAGCAGCACGACCTTGAGATCCGGGAACTTGGCGAAGACGCCCTCGGCGATCAGGCTGGCGAGCTGCGACTGGAACGCCACCGCCTGCATGGCATAGTCCTCCGTGTAGTAGGAGGGCCAGCCGACCGGCGTCACCGGATGCCGGTAGCCGCTGCCCGCATGGATGCCCACGGGCAGCCCGTGGCGCTGGGCGGCCTCGTAGATCGGCCAGTGGTGCCGGCGCCCGAGCATGGTCTCGCCCATGACCAGCAGCAGCACCTGCACGAAGCGGCGGTCGGCGGCGCAGCGCTCGATCTCCTCCACCGCCAGCTCCGCGCTTTGCGGCGGCACCACGATGGAGGCGCGCAGGCGCGGGTCTTTGTCCAACCACTCCGCCGCGATCCAGTCGTTGAGGGCGCGGGCATAGGCCGCGGCCATGTCCTCGCTGAAGAGGAGCTGCACGCCGTAAAGACAGTTGCAGATGGCGAGCTGCGTCCCGAAGGGCGCCAGCGCCTGGTCCTGCACCTGCGCGAGGTCCGCCCCGGCCTTGCCCGTCTCCGGCCGCCAGTCCGGCCGCGCGGTCAGCGGCGCATTGTTGGGATAGCTGATGGAATCGAGCTCGTGCACCCCCCGCTGCACCACGGTCTCCCGCCAGTGGTCCTCCATATAGGGCAACAGCGCCTCGACCCCCGGCACCGCCGGGTGAAGGTCGCAGTCGATCGGGGCCAGTCCGTTGAGCATGGGGCGAAAGGGTCGGTTGCAGACAAAAGTATAACCGCGAGATAGGCATAGCCAAAGACCCAGGGCAAGCCCGCC
>JAKSBI010000854.1 GCA_022361215.1 Hyphomicrobiales bacterium
ATATTGTTGCCCGAGAGAAACACCCGGGCCGTGTCCGGAGAGGCTTCCGGGTCCGAGAGCGCCACGTAGCCGTTCGCCCGCACGTCCCAGCGGTCGCTGAGCGCCTCGAAGCCGAAGGAGACCTGGTGGAAGGTGTTGTCCTCTTCCGTATGCCGGACGTCATAGCCGCCCCAGAGGCCAAAATTCCAGCCGGAGCGGTGCATCTTGCGGAAGCCGATGTCGAAATTGCCTTCCCGAATGTCGTCCTCGAAATACTTGCCCGTGCCCTGGAAGAAGAGCAGCGCCACGGAGGACTGCCAGAGCGGCGCGAACAGGTTGCCTTCGGCCCGATGCTGTTCGGTCGAAAGAAAGCCGCCGGACTCGTACCAGGGCAGCCACTTCTTGGCCGGAGGCGGCGCCGAGGGGCCGTCCTTGAGGCCGCCGGCCATCGCGGTGCCTGCAACAAGAAGAGTGGAAAGCACAAATGTGGTCGCGCCGCGCGCGATCCTGCTGATCCAAGCCATCTGAGACTCCCGGATGCCCTTGTCGGGCTTTGTTTAGTGATTCTTGCCGACGCCCATTCGGACCGGCGTCAGCTCTCTCCTCAGCCTCGACCTTGATCGATCCACCGCCGAAACGGAAGCGATTCCCGATGAATTGCGGACTCTTTTTTGAAAGGCGTTGCAACAAAGCCACAGGTTCGGCCGACTTTCGGTAATTCATTGTTGGGAGAAATCGGAATTATAGTTTGTATCCAGGCATTTTAGGGCGGCGGCGCTGCTGTCTGACCCAAAGCTCGAAGCGTCGAGGCGCCGCCGCAGCAGCCCCTCACGTTATTGCCCACCCCCGATCAAGCCGGGGGCAGGCTCCGGCGGGCAATCCAGTATCCACCGGACTGGGGCGCGGGCGCCGTGCCATAGTTTCGAATGGCGGTGGCGCGCCGAATTTCTGCCTGAGGTTGAGGGTCTGGGGCCCGACCCTCGCAAACGAGCACTGGCCCTCGAAACCCCGGAAAACGTCGTGTTGCGTGGCTTCATCTTTCGTCTGACTTGTCCCGCCACAGTTCCTCTCCCATATCTCCTGATCAGAGGTCCGTCATCCAAGACGCATGATCTCATTTTCATGAGAAATGCTCGGCGCCGTCGGGAGCGCCTGGGGACATGCGAGAGATGTGGCACGTGCCCGATTTGCAATTCGATCCGGCATCACTCGCCATGGTTGTATTCATCGACCTGGTGCTGTCGGGCGACAACGCGGTGGTGATCGGTCTGGCCGCGGCGGCGCTGCCGGCGGGACAGCGGCAGCGGGCCATCGTCTGGGGCATCGGGATCGCCATCGCCATGCGCATCCTGTTCGCGCTGGGGACCGTGCAGCTCATGCAGCTCACCGGCATCAAGCTGATGGGCGGCCTTCTCCTGCTCTGGGTCTGTTTCCGGCTCTGGCAGGATCTCGGCGGCGAGAGGCACGACGCTGAAACCGTCGCGGTGTCGCACGGCGGCGAGGTGGCGGTCGCCGCGCGGAGCGGCGAGGCGTCCGCGACCTTCATGCGGGCCATGACCAGCATCCTCATCGCCGACCTGTCCATGTCCCTCGACAACGTGCTCGCCGTCGCCGGCGTGGCGCGGGACAACATGTTGACCCTGGTCTTCGGCCTCGGCCTCTCGATCCTGCTGATGGCGGTGGCGGCCACGGCCATCGCCAGGACGCTCGAGACCTACCGCTGGGTCGCCTATGTCGGCCTCGCCATCATCCTCTGGGTCGCGGGCCAGATGGTCTGGGAAGGTTGGGGAGATCTCGCTCGCGCCTTGGCGTAGCTGCGTCACCCTTGATCCGTCAAACAGTCAAAGGCCGGCACCGACTGCGCCGGCCTAAACCTGACGGCAGCGGTCGCG
>JAKSBI010000768.1 GCA_022361215.1 Hyphomicrobiales bacterium
GGCATCGCCCGGCCGCTTCCGGCGGCGGTCCGAGGGTTTGCGGGACCGTCACGATAGGCGATTTTCCGCTTGCGTCTTTGTAGGTCCGGGAGACTGGCGAAACTACGTGCGACCTCTCCCCGTCATTCCCGCGAAAGCGCAGTGGTGTCCGGGATTCGAGGGAGGCCTTTACCCAACCGTCGTCATTGCCGGGCTTGACCCGGCAATCCATTCCGTTCCCTCGCGATTTTGCCGAGAGGCCAGTGGAATGGATGCCCGGATCAAGTCCGGGCATGACGAAAATCGAGGGCGCGGCAGACCTCCCGAAAGGCTGTCTGGAGGCACGATTTCAGGCCGGAAACCAAGGCCGCCCATGCCAATCGGATCGACACGCTCCCAAAATCCCGGACACCACTGCGCTTTCACGGGAATGACGGCAAGGGGGCAGCGAGCCCCCTCAAGTCGAAGACGCCCTAGGTGGGGGCGCTTGATCGAAACCGAGCTTGGTGGCGAGCCCGACCAGTCTCGGCGTCGAGCCGGCGTCCGTCTTCTGCAGCAGGTTGGCGCGGTGGTACTCCACCGTCTTGGGGCTGATATGCAGGGCCTCCGCGATCCGCTTGGTGGGTTCGCCATGGCAGATCAGCCGCAGAACCTCCCGCTCGCGGCGCGTCAGGGCCTCGAAGCGGGCGCGCTGGTCCTGGGAGATGTCGCCGTCCGACGCGCCCTCCGGAGCGAGGCGGGCCGTAGCGCCTGCGCCCGCCGAGATGTGCCAGGCCAGGAAGCCGAGGGCGAGGCCGGCTAGGCCGATGGTCGCGCCGGCGACGATCCATAGGAGCCCCGTCGGCGCGCCGGCCGGCGAGCCCGAGCCGCGAGCCCGGTAGGCCGACAACACGGCGCGCACGCTTTCGTAGGAGAGCGGCGCGGACCAGAGGTCCGTGAGGGTGTAGCGCCGGGCCGTGGCCCGGTCCTGGGTCCCCAGAAGCGCCCGTAGGACGGCCTCGGCCAGCCGCCGGTCGGTGCCGAGGCGGGCCGCGAACGGCCATTCCGGATAGAGGCGGCTGCTGACCAGGAAAGGATAGGCCGTCTGGGCATTGCCGAGGAGCACCTTGACTTGGCTCAGCTCCAGCCGCCCTTCCCGGGCCAGGGCCTCCAGCAGGCCGCTGCGCACCACGCCGGCATCCGCCTTGCCGGCGAGCACGTCGGCGACGATCTGGTCCTGCGGAAAGCCCTTGAAGCGGATCGCCTTGAGCGTGGCGAAGGGATCCAGCCCCTGGCGGTGGAACTCGTACCAGGCCATCTGAAAACCGCCGAAGGCCTCGGCGCTGACGGCCGCGAGCGTGCCGCCGCCGAGGTCGGCCAGGGTCTCGATATCGCCGCGCTCGGCGCGGGTGAAGATCGCGGTGCCGAAATGCAGCAGGCCGCTCTTGCGATCCGGGTGCCGGCGCTCCCGCGTCGCCAGCGCGCTGAGCTGGAAGCGCTCGGCCAGGGTCACGTAGTGGCCGGGATTGGTGATGATGAAGTCGAGGCTGTTGGCTTCGAGACGCTCGGGCGCCGTGATCAGCGTGACCGGCACCAGCTCGAACCGCCAGCCGGGGACGACATCTCCCAGATAGCGGATCAGCGGCTGCCAGCGTGTCTCCGCCGCCGCCATGCCGCGATAGGCCAGGACACCGATACGCGCGACCTTGTCCTGGGCCGGTGCGGGTCCAGCCGAGGTGGCGCAGGCGGCAAGCAGCAGCGCGACGCCCACGCAGACGCGGCGCCACCCCATCGAGCGGTCTCGGCCGAGCGCCATGATCTCCCTCCCAACTTGCAGGCGCCGGACCTTAGCACGGACTGCCGGGCCGTCGGGCGGCGGCTGGCCTTGCCACTTTCCTCTGGCGCCTGAAGGCGATAGGGTCGCGTGAGCGTCGGAGCCCGACACGGCGTCCGCGCGCGCCGGCCCGCCCTGATCGGCCCGGCCGGCACCGCCCCAACCCACGGATCAGACCCCATGCCGGAACACACCACGCCCATAGTGTCCGCCACGCTGGTCAACCAGGTGGCCGACTGGCTCATGCAACAGGCGCTCGCCGAGGGCAATCTGGAGCGCATCGTCATGGGCTGCTGCGAGCGCCTGCGCGCGGCGGGCCTGCCGCTGACCCGCGGCTACTTCGCCTTCCGCACCCTGCACCCGCTGCACCGCGCCATCGGCATCACCTGGTCGAACGGCCGCGGCACCACCATCGAGGGCTATCCCCACGTGCACGAGGGCATCTCGGAGCAGTTCCGCGCCGGGCCGCATTTCTACATGATGGAGCGCGATCTGGACTATCTGCGCTGCCGGCTCGACGGCGGCGAGCGCGCCTGCGATTTCCCGATCCTGCAGGATCTGCGCGGCGAGGGCATGACCGACTATCTGGCCTTCGTGGTAGACTTCGCCACCGACGAGGGCGCCGGCATGCTCGGCTCCTGGGCCACGGACATCGAGGGCGGCTTCACCGACGACACCATCGAGGCGCTCTCGCGCATCCGCGACCGGCTCGCGGTGGCCTGCAAGATGGCCATGAAGGGCAAGCTGATGCGCACCGTGGCGCAGACCTATCTCGGCGCCGACGCGGGCGCCCGCGTCCTGAGCGGGCAGATCCAGCGCGGCGACGGCCAGTCGATCCGCTCCGCCATCTGGTACACCGACATGCGCGGCTCCACCGTGCTCGCCGACCATCTGCCGCGGCAGGACTATATCGACGCGCTCAACGCCTATTTCGACGCCACCGGCGGCGCGGTGCGCGATGCCGGCGGCGAGATCCTCACCTTCGCCGGCGACGCCATGCTGGCGATCTTCCCGCTCGACGAGGCGCGCGAGCCCATCGGCGCCACCTGCGGCCGGGCGCTGCGGGCGAGCCTCGACGCCGTGGCGCGCATGACCGAGACCAATGCCGCCCGCCGCGCCGCCGGCAAGGACCCCATCGGCTTCGGCATCGCCATGCATCTGGGCGACGTCACCTACGGCAATGTCGGCACGTCGTCGCGTCTGACCTTCTCGGTCTTTGGCCAGGCTGTGAACGAGGTGGCGCGCCTCGAGGCGCTGACCAAGGAGCTGGACCGGGCCGTGGTGGCCAGCGAGACCTTCGCCCGCCATGTCGACGCCGACTGGCGGCCTCACGGCCGTCACTGCCTGCGCGGCGTCGACGCCAAGATCGAGGTGCTGGTGCCGGAGCAGCTCTGCCCGGCGCTGGAGCCGGAGGCCGAGACCGCATAGGCGCCGCGGTTCCCGTCGGCCCGAAAACGATCTAGAGCCTGTCGCGATCATTCTGA
>JAKSBI010000105.1 GCA_022361215.1 Hyphomicrobiales bacterium
CATCGTCGCCACGTTCGCCTCGAACTGGTCGAGGTCCAACACCAACGCCGGCGTCGACATGCGCGCGCGCGAATTGGTCGCGTCGATTAATGATTCGTTCGGTCCAAGGCCAGCCAACGGCTTCTCAGCTCCTCTGTCTAGTCGCGGTAGGACGCGTCTGTCTTGTCCAGCCGGCGCAGCATGGCCGCGAACTCCAGCGCGCCGGCGCCATTGTCGGATTCGAGTTCGGCGAACCTGTCCAACTGCTCCCCGGACCGCGCGGCAACCTGGTCGGGAAGGATGTTGAGCGTGCCGGCCGCGGCGGCGTCGATCTGGACCTGGCAGGCCCGTTCGAGCCAATAAAGCCGAAGGAAGGTCTCCGGGATCGTCCGCCCCGTCACCAGCAGACCGTGGTTGCGCAGGATCAGTGCATGATTGTCGCCGAGCGAGGCCAGCAGCCGCTCACGCTCGTCCGTGTCGAGACTCGGCCCCTCGTAGTCGTGGTAGGAGACCCGCCCGTGGAACGCGGTCGAGACCATGCTGACCGGCAGCAGCCCGTCTTTCAGCGCGCAAACCGCCATGCCGGCGCGCGTGTGGGTGTGCATGACGCACTTGTGGGCATTGAGATTCGCCATATGGACGGCGGAGTGGATGACGAAGCCAGCCCGGTTCACGGGATAGTTGCTCTCGCCGACGATGTTGCCGTCGATATCGATCTTCACCAGGTTCGAGGCCGTGATCTCGTCGTAGTTCAGGCCGTAGGGATTGATCAGGAACTGCGGCTCGTCGCCGGGTACGCGCACCGTCAGGTGGCCGTAGATCAGCTCGGTCCAGCCGAAATGATCGACCAGCCGGTAGGCCGCCGCCAGTTGCTGGCGCAGCACGTGTTCGGCCTCGGCCGGCGGCAGTTTGCTTACGTCAACGGAACTGAGCGCAACGTCCATCGCCCGATCCTCCCGAAGAATTGTTGTCGGCCTTTCGAGTTTAGCAGATCGCCGTTGGAACGTGTCGCATTGCTGGCACCGCAATGGCGACTGGACTACGTTAGACATCCGAAACGGAGGGACTCATGGACGGCTCATACAACGAGATCTCGAACGCGCTGCAGGACTATTTCGACGGCTTCTATCAGAGCGACGTCGCGACCCTGAAGCGGATCTTCCACCCGAATGCGCATCTCTACTCGGCGGCCGACGGACCGCTGGTCGACGACGACATGGACGCGGTCTATGCCCGTGTCGAGGCGCGCACCGCGCCGGCGAGCGCCGGTCAGCCGCGCATGGACAAGATCCTGTCGATCGACAAGTCGGGCCCGGAATCGGCCCTCGCCAAGGTGCAGATCGCCATCGGCGACCGGTTCTACACC
>JAKSBI010000044.1 GCA_022361215.1 Hyphomicrobiales bacterium
CGCGGCCCGGGCTCTTGCGCAGGCGGGCCCGGACGAGGGCCAGCGCCAGCTGGTTCGCCAGCAGCTCGTCGAAGGCGAGCCGCTGGCGCGCCGGCGCGTCATGGGCGAGGTCGGCCTCGGACTGCGGCCGGTGCACCGCCCCGAGCGCATCGGTGAAAGCGGTCCATGATTGCCGGGCCAACCAGTTCGGCTCCTGCCATTCGGGTAGCGCCTCGGCTCGGTCCAGCGCCTGGGTCAGCGCTTTTTGCAGCACCTTGCCGGAAAGCCCCGCCGTCAGCGGGTAAACCGGCTCCACCAGCGGCAACGTATCGAATGCGTCGGCACTCACCACATAGTCGGGATGCGGCATCTGCAAGCGGCCGGAATAATCGTCGATGCGGCCGGAAACGAAGCGTCGCTCGCCGATCGGCAGCAGACGTTGGAGATAGGACGTGTCGGCATGGAAGAAGACGAGCTCGATGGTTCCGCTGGCGTCCTCGCAGGTGACGCGATAGGGCGCCCGGCTGGCGCGGCCCGGCGGCGCGGCATGATGCAAGACGGTGACGTCGAGCGTAGCGAGCTGTCCCGGAACGGCCTCGGCGATGCTGGGCCTGGCGCGTCTGTCGACGAGGCCGGTCGGCAGATGAAACAGCAAGTCGACCACGCGCGGACCCGACTCCTCGCCGGTCGCGCGCAAAAGCCGGGCGAGCAGCCCATTCAGGCGGGGACCGATTCCCTCCAGGCCCTGAAGGCCGGCGAAGTATGGCGTTAGCGCGTTGGGCCGCATGGCGCTCCTTTGTTGAGGGCTCCAGACCAAAATTTGCGTCCGCAACGGCGAACGGTGGCTGACATGGAACTGCGAGAACGTTATACGCCCTGGAGCGACGCAAGACGTCAATCCAAAGCGGCGGAGCCCTAGGCCATTAAACCATGTCCGAGATGGACGAAACCCTATCCGCACGGCGCAGGCGTGCGCTTTACCGGGCCGAGCATCGCGGCACCAAGGAGATGGACTGGCTGCTCGGCAAGTACGCGGCCGCCCATCTGGCGGAGATGACGGCCGAGGAGCTCACGGCGTTCGAGCAACTGCTCGCCCTGCCGGACCCGGACCTGGAGCACTGGATCACGCGGAGCGATGTCGAGGGTCCCGAGGGCGCGTTCGGCGATCTGATCCTGCGCCTGCGCCGCTTTCATGGCCTTGGCGCATGACCATGGCTACATGCGCTTTTGAATCGATGACGGACTGGTTGCCTGCGAACGACATCCTGTCCGCCGGGGATCCGATCTTCCTCGGCGGCGTTCCCGAAGGTCTGGACGGCCGCGTGCTGGCGGCCCTGGCTTTGGCGGCCAGGGCGCAGGATGCGAACCGGCCGGCCTCGCTGCTTCACATCGCCCGGGACGATCAGCGCATGGCGGCGCTCGATGCCGCGCTGCGCTTCTTCGCGCCTGAGGTGAAGATCCTTCAGTTCCCGGCTTGGGACTGCGTGCCCTACGACCGCATCTCTCCCAACCCGGAGGTGGCGGCGCGGCGCATCGCGACGCTGGCACGCCTGGCGGTCCGGCCGCGCCAGATCGAGGGCGAGACCGTCATCGTGCTGACCACGGTCAACGCGGCCTTGCAGCGCGTGCCCGGCCGGGCTTTCATGAAGGGCGCCTATGCGCGGCTGGCGGTGGGGGCGGGCCTGCCCATGAAGCAGGCCGTCGCCCGGCTCGAGCAGTCCGGCTATATGCGCACCGGCAATGTCATGGAGCCCGGCGAGTACGCCGTGCGCGGCGGCATCCTGGACGTCTTTCCCGCCGGGCGCCGCAACCCGGTCCGCCTCGACTTTTTCGGAGATACCCTCGATTCGATTCGGGCCTTCGATGCGGACACGCAACGCACGACCCGGTCCCTGAAGCAGTTCACCCTGCTGCCGCTCTCCGAGGTGCCTTGTACCGAGGCCGACATCCGCGCCTTCCGGCAGCGCTATGTCGAGCTGTTCGGGCCGGTCACTTCGGCCGACCCGCTCTATGAGGCGGTGTCCGCCGGCACCCGCTATCAGGGCATGGAGCACTGGCTGCCGCTCTTCCACGAGAGCCTTGAGACGGTCTTCGATTACGTACCCGGCGCCGCGATCACATTCGACCACCTGGCCGAGGACGCCCGTACGCGCCGCCTTGAGCAGGTGGCGGACCACTACGAGGCGCGCGTGGCGGCGCTGGAGCAGAAGAACTTCGGTGCGCCGCCCTACAAGCCCGTGCCCTCGGAGCGCATGTTCCTGGGCGAGGACGAGTGGCGCGATGTTCTCGGGGCCCGCATCGTCGTCTCGCTGTCGCCCTTCGAGGTGCCGGAGGAGAGCGAGGCGCTGCGCGCGGTCTCGCTCGGCGGCCGGCGCGGCCGGGCCTTTGCGGCCGAGCGTGCGTGCGAGGACGGCAACGTCTTCGACGCGGTCGTCGACCACATCAGGGCACGGCAGGGATCGGGCCGGAAAGTGATCGTCGCCTGCTGGAGCCGGGGCGCGCGCGAACGGCTGAAGGGCCTGCTCTCCGATCACGGCCTCGCCGCGCCGCAGGCGGTCGAGACCTTCGACGAGGCGACGGCGCTGGCCGACGGGGTCACGGCCATGGCCGTGCTGGGCCTCGAGGCGGGTTTCGAGACGTCCGACCTCAGCGTCATCGGCGAGCAGGACATTCTGGGCGACCGACTGGTCCGGCCTCGCACGCAGCGCCGCCGCGCGGCCGACGCGCTCACCGAGGTGGCCAGCCTCTCGGTCGGCGACCTGGTGGTGCATGTGGATCACGGCATCGGCCGCTTCGAGGGGCTCAGCACCATCGAGGCCGCGGGCGCACCGCACGATTGCCTGGAGCTGGTCTATCACGGCGGCGACAAGCTCTACCTGCCGGTCGAGAACATCGAGCTGCTGACGCGCTACGGCTCTGACGAGGCCGGCGCCGCGCTCGACCGGCTCGGCGGCTCCGCCTGGCAGAGCCGCAAGGCGCGCCTTAAGGAGCGTATCCGCGACATGGCGGAGAAGCTGATCAAGGTCGCGGCCATGCGCGAGCTGAAGCAGGCGCCCGTGCTGGACCGGGCCGCCGGTCTCTACGAGGAGTTCTGCGCCCGCTTCCCCTACGAGGAGACCGAAGACCAGAGCACCAGCATCGCCTCGGTGCTGGAGGACCTGGCCCGCGGCCGGCCGATGGACCGGCTGGTTTGCGGTGATGTCGGCTTCGGCAAGACCGAGGTGGCGCTGCGCTCGGCCTTCGTCACGGTCATGGAGGGCAAGCAGGTGGCCGTGGTGGTCCCGACGACGCTGCTTGCCCGCCAGCACTACCAGACCTTCACGGAGCGCTTTCGCGACTATCCGGTGCGCGTCGCGCAGGCCTCGCGCCTGGTCAGCCCGAAGGCCCTCTCCGAGGTCAAGAAGGGGCTCAAGTCCGGCGAGATCGATATTGTCGTCGGTACCCATGCGCTCCTGGGCAAGACCGTCGACTTCTCCGATCTCGGCCTCTTGATCGTCGACGAGGAGCAGCATTTCGGCGTGCAGCACAAGGAGCGCATCAAGCAGCTCCGGGACGACGTGCACGTGCTGACGCTGACCGCGACCCCGATCCCGCGCACGCTCCAACTCGCGCTCTCGGGCGTGCGCGAGCTGTCGCTGATCGCGACGCCGCCGGTCGATCGCCTGGCCGTGCGCACCTATGTGACGCCGTTCGATCCGGTGATCCTGCGCGAGGCCCTGCTCCGGGAACGCTATCGCGGTGGGCAGAGCTTCTATGTCTGCCCGCGCATCTCCGATCTCGACGAGGCGGGTAGCTTCCTGGAAGAGCACGTGCCCGAGCTGAAGGTGGCGCGCGCCCACGGCCGGATGGCGTCGGGCCCGCTCGAGGACGTCATGAACGCCTTCTACGACCGGCAATACGACGTTCTGCTGTGCACCACCATTATTGAGTCGGGGCTGGACATCCCGACGGCGAACACGCTGATCGTGCACCGGGCCGACATGTTCGGCCTGTCGCAGCTCTACCAGCTCCGGGGCCGGGTCGGCCGCTCCAAGACCCGCGCCTATGCCTATTTCACCATTCGCGCAGGCGCCAAGCTGACGCCTGCGGCGGAGAAACGGCTCAAGGTGCTGCAGTCC
>JAKSBI010000795.1 GCA_022361215.1 Hyphomicrobiales bacterium
AGAGCAGGCCGTGCAGCCCGTGCCCGAACTCGTGAAACAGCGTGCGTGCGTCCTCGAACGAGAGCAGGGTCGGCTCTCCCGGTGCGCCCTTCACGAAGTTCGTCACGTTGACGATGATCGGCTTGATGTCGCCCGCGAGCCTCTGCTGGCTGCGAAAGGCGCTCATCCAGGCACCGCCCTGCTTCGACGGCCGCGCGAAATAATCGCCGCAGAAGAGCCCGACAAGGCTGCCGTCGCTGCGCTTGACCTGCCAGACCCGCACGTCGGGGTGATAGGTGGGCACGTTGTCGCGCTCCTCGAAGCTCAGCCCGAACAGGCGGTGGGCGGTGTCGAAGGCGGCCTCGATCATCCGCTCAAGCTGGAAGTAGGGCTTGATCTCCGCCTCGTCGAGGTCGTGCGCGGCCTTGCGCACCTTCTCCGTGTAATAACGCCAATCCCAGGCCGCGATGTCGAAGGCGCCGCCCTCGGACCGCGCCATGGCCTGCAGCGCGTCGCGCTCCCGTCTGGCGCGGTCGAGCCCCGGCGTCCAGACCTGCATGAGGAGATCGCGCACGGCTTCCGGCGTCTTGGCCATGGTGTCGTCGAGCTTGAACCGGGCGAAGGTGTCGAAGCCGAGGAGCTTGGCGCGCTCGCTGCGCAGCGCCACGGTCTCGGCGATCGGCGCCCGGTTGTCGGTCTCGCCGCCCTTGGCGCCCCGGTTGGTCCAGGCTTTGAAGGCCTGCTCCCTGAGGTCGCGTCGCTCCGAGAACTGCAGGAAGGGATCGATGCTGGAGCGCGCCAGGGTGATCACGTGCTTGCCGGGGAGCCCGAGATCGGCGGCCGTCTGCGCCGCTGACGCGCGCAGGAAGTCCGGCAGGCCGGCGAGGTCGTCCTCGTCCTCCAGCACCAGGCGGAAGTCGGCCTCGTCGGCCAGCACGTTCTGGGCGAACTTGGTGCTGAGTTCCGCCAGCCGCTGGTCGATCTCGGCCATGCGCGCCTTGCCGGCCGCGTCCAGGCGTGCGCCGGCGCGTTCGAAGCGGATGGCATAGCGGTCCAGAAGGCGGGCCTGCTCGTCGTCGAGATCGAGCGTCTCCCGCTGCGCCGCGAGCTCCGCCACCCGGGCGTAGAGGTCCTCGTTCAGATAGATGTCGCTCTGGTGCTTGGCGAGCCGAGGCGCCATGTCGCGCTGGCTCGCCTGCAGCTCGGGAGAGGTGTCGGCCGAGACCAGATTGAAGAAGGTCGAGGATACCTTGCGAAGCCGCCGCCCGCTGCGCTCAAGCGCGGCAATGGTGTTCTCGAAGGTGGCCGGCCCGTCGTCGCCGGCGACGACCGCGATCTCGTCCGCGTGCATCTTCAAGGCCGCATCGAAGGCCGGGCGGAAATGCTCCGGGCGGATGTCGGCGAAGGGCGGCATTTCGTGGGGCGTCGTCCAGTCGGCAAGCAGTGGGTTGTCGGCAGACATACGGAAGCTCCTGGCGGGCGCGAACGATCCCGGCCAACGGGACGCGCGTCGTGGAAAATCGTTGGTTCCCCTCGAATTAAGGGTCGAATGAGGGCGATTCCAAGGGCGCGCGGTTGTCGACCGCCCATGACTGCCATACCTATGGGCGCCGTTCACCCATCTGTGAAGCAGGACGACCGTTCGAGAGGTCCATCGAGCCCCCGTGACCAGCGATGCCGCCATTCGCGTCGACGACGTGTCGTTCACCTATGTGGGCGGCGCGGCGCCGGCCGTCCGCAATGTCTCCTTCGAGATCGCGCGCGGCGAGATCTTCGGGTTCCTGGGGCCGAGCGGGGCCGGCAAGAGCACCATGCAGAAGGTGCTGATGCGGCTGCTGCTGGGCCATACGGGCCATGTGGAGGTGCTGGGGCGGCGGCTTCAGGACTGGGACACGGATTACTACGAGCGCATCGGCGTCTGCTTCGAGCTGCCCACCAACTACCGCAAGCTGACGGCGCGGGAGAACCTGGATTTTTTCGCCGCGCTCTATGATGGCGAGACCCATCAGAGCGGCGCTTTGCTCGATCTCGTCGGGCTTGGCGGCGACGCCGACAAGCGGGTCGAGCAGTTCTCGAAAGGCATGCAGATCCGCCTGAACTTCGCGCGGGCGCTCCTACACAAGCCGGTGCTGCTGTTCCTGGACGAGCCCACCGCCGGCCTGGACCCGGCCAACGCGCGCCGGATCCGCGACCTGATCCGCGAGCAGCAGGCGGCGGGCACGACGATATTCCTCACCACTCACGACATGACGGTGGCCGACGAGCTTTGCGACCGGGTGGCCTTCATCGTCGAAGGCGCCCTCGGCGTCGTGGATGCGCCCGCCGCCCTGAAGCAGCGCCACGGCCGGCGCAGCGTGCGCGTCGAGACCGAGGACGCGGCCGGCGACGGAACTCATGAGTTTCCCCTCGATGGGCTCGGCCAGGACCGCGCCTTTCTGGACCTGATCGCCTCGAAGCGCATCCGCACCATCCACAGCCAGGAGCCGACGCTGGAGGAGATCTTCATCCAGGTGACGGGCCGGGGGCTCGAATGAGGCGCCTCGCCGCTGCGCTCCGCAGGGAGGTCACGGTCCAGTACCGCAGCCACTTCTACTGGGTCAGCCTGGCACTGGTCGCGTTCTGGATCGCCGTGCTGAGCCAGTTCGAGGTCACGGGCTTCGCAGGGGCCGAACTCCTGGTCGCCGCCTTGGCCATGGTGAACCTGTTGAGCACCACCTTCATGTTCGTGGCGGGTCTGGTGCTGCTGGAGCGCGTCGAGGGGAGCTTCGCGGCCCTGGTCGTGACGCCCCTGCAGCCCTGGCAAAGCCTCGCCGTCAAGGTGCTCACGCTGTCGCTTCTGGCGGCGGCCGAGACGCTGGCGATCGTTCTGGTCGCCACGCGCGGCGGCGCCGATCTCGCGCCGCTTGTCGCCGGCCTGGTGCTGGCGGGCGCCACCCTGACCTGCTTCGGCGTCGTCGCCGTCGCCCGCTACGACTCCCTGAACCGTTTCTTCGTGCCGAGCCTTGTCTGGATGGTGGTGCTGACGCTGCCGATTTTCGCGCTGTTTCTGCCGGTACTGAAGCCGGCCCTGATCGTGCACCCATTGACGCCCGGCCTGACGCTGATCCTGTCGGGCCTGAGCGAGACGTCCGGCACGGCGCTGCTCACTGGTGGTGCGGGGGCCGTCGTCTGGCTCGCCGTCGCCGGGGTCTGGGGGCAGTCGGCCTTTCGCCGCATGGGCCTCCGGGACGCCGGCAACTGAGAGGTCTTGGCCGCTATGTCCGAAACGCCTTCGGTGCTCAGGCACCTGCTGCCGAACCGCCGCGCCACGGCGGCGCTTTGGGCGATCGACGCCCGCAGCGTGGCGCGCGACGGCCTGTTGGCGGTGACGCTGGCGATGCCGCTCCTGGTGGCGCTTGCCGTGCGTTACGGCACGCCGCCTCTCGCGGCCGCGCTGAAGACCCATCTGGCCTTCGACCTGGTGCCCTACTATCCGCTGATCATGAGCAATCTGGTGGTGATCGCCGTCAACACGGTCGGCGGCATGATCGGTTTCATGATGCTGGACGAGCGCGACGACGGCACCGTCAAGGCGCTGCGCGTGACGCCGGTTCCGGTGCGTGCCTATCTCGCCTATCGCCTGGGCATGCCCACCGTGCTCGCCTTCGTCATGACGCTGGCCTGCTATCCGCTCGCCGGGCTGACGCCGCTGCCATTGGCGGCGCTCGTGCCGATCGCGGCCTGCGGCGCGCTGCTGGCCCCGGCGATGGCGCTGTTTTTGGCCGCGACGGCTGCCAACAAGGTTGCCGGGCTGGCGCTCTTCAAGCTCGTCGGCGGTGTCCTCAACATCCCGCTGATCGCCTATTTCGTACCGCCGGTCTGGCAGCCTCTGTTCGGCGTGGTGCCGACCTTCTGGCCTATGAAGGCCGTCTGGGCGGGGGCCGAGAGCGGCGCGGCCTGGCCCTATCTCGTAGCCGGGACGGCGCTTAGTTTCGTTGCGATCGTCCTGCTGGCCCGCCGCCTTGCCGCTCGCGCGGTCGACTGAACTTAGCCCCGAGCCGCAAGAGCCTTGGCCATGAAATCCCAGACCGCTTCGCCGACCGGCGGCTTGGCGTCGCCGGGCCAGTCGTGGCGTTCCCGATACATGCGCCCGAGGCTCGCCTCGATGTCGGGGTCGCCCTGGGTGAAGGCATCGATCAGCGCCTGCCACGCCTCGGCGGCGTCCTGCGCCTCGGTGCCGGCCGGGTCGGCGCCTGCTTGCGCCAGGGCCTCGACCTTGGCGAGCAGACGGCTCCACGCGGCCTTGCCCTCCTCGATCACCGCCGGGTCGGGCTTGCGGGCCTCGAGCCGGGCGAGCTGCTCGTCAGTGAAATAGGTCTCGATGACCTCTTTGTAGGGGTTCTCCATCTCCATGCTCCGTGCCGATTGGATCAGGTCACAGAGGGTGTCGATGTCCGGGGCGCTGCCGGCCTTGATGCGGGTCAGGACCGTCTCCAGGCTGGCGATGGAGGCCTTCAGCTCTCCGCAGTGGTGCCGGAGCGCCGCGAGCTGAACGGCGACGACCTGTTCCATGTCCATGTCGTCGCCGGCGAGCAGGGCGCTGATCTGGCCGAGGGTCAGCCCGATCGACTTCAGCACCAGAATCTGCTGCAGCCGGCGGAGCTGCGCGTCGGCGAAATAGCGCTGGCCGTTGCTGTCGCGCACCGCCGCGAGCAGGCCCTGCTCCTCGTAGTAACGCAGCGCGCGCACCGTCAGGCCGGAGCGCCGCGCGGTCTCGCCAATGGACAGCAACTGTGATCCGGACATCTTCACCACTCCTTGTCACGGAGGCGCGTATAGAAGGTGCCGTTACGTCAGGATCAAGGGCAATCTTGTAGCCGCAATGTTTCGCGTGGTCGGCCGGACTCGGAGAACGCCTCCGGCCGACCTGGGTCGGCTGGAGGCGCGATTGTCGGAGATGCCTAGAAGGGGTTGATCTTCCCCCAGTTGGCGTCGGCCTTCTTGATCTCGTTGTCGATGTCCTTCTCCCAGCGCTTGGCCACGTTGGCGTTCACGTTGAGATAGAGCTTGCCGTTGTGGACCTTCCAGGCTTGCGGGTCGCCGGGCGCCTTCAGGCCGCGGGCGGCGGCGAAGGCGCAATAGCCGTCATATTGCGGCGCGTACTTGGCCGGGTTGGCGATGAACGCCGCGCGGTTCTCCTTGGAGGAGAACAGCCAGGTGGCGCCGTTCCAGTAGTAGGTGGCGTTGGTGCTGCCGCGAACGGGCTTGCCGTCCTTGAAGTAGGCCACGGCGTCGTAGCCGTGCAGAGCGGTGACGTATTGCGGCCCGGCCTGCGCTGTGCCGGCTGTACCGGCCAGCATGAGGAGGGCCGCGACCGCCAGCAGCAGGCGGGTCAGGGCGGGGCTTCGGTTGGTCATGGGAGTAGTCCTTTCGTCGGCGGAACAAATGAGCGGGGCAGCGGTCGCCGGAGCGGTCTGCGTCTCGCATATGCGGCTTCGATGAAACGTTGCACATGTCCGTTCCATCAAGCCTCGCACACGATTGCGTGCGGATGGCGTTGCTGGGCTTCACAGGTCGGTGAAGCGAGGACGAAGGAGGGCGTTCTGGCTCACTTCACATGATATTGTTGTGATGCAAGCGGTATTCGTCGCCATGCGTCCCATGTAGTGCCCCACGGATGATCTGCATGTGACTGCCGAGGGTTACCGCGATGTCGGACTCCCATCGTGAGACGGTTGAGTTGGGCCGCGTCGGTCCGGCGTCGCTGCTGAACGCGATCGATCCCCGGTTCCTGGTAGTGATCTCCCGTGCGATCATGGCGCTGAGCGCGCCCGTCGTCGCCTTTCTGATCCTCGAAGGACCCAGCCTCGCCGGCGGTGTGGTGGAGCCGGTCTCGTTCTGCAACATCCTGTTCATCGGCAATCTGTGCGCGGCCATGGTGGTGTCGGCCCATTTCGGCTTCAAGCCGATCGTGCGGGACCTGACGAAGCTGGAAACGCGCACCAAGGCCTTGCTGGTGCTGATGGGGGCGTCGGCCGCCGCGCTCTCGGCGCTCATCTTCATGGCGCTGGAGACGACGAGCGTCGCCAACTCGGTTCTGCTCGGCCGGGTCGGGCCGGTCCTCTATGCGTTCGCGGGCGTGGTCCTGCTGAATGCCCCGATCAAGCGGGCGGAGTGGTACGGCTTCGGCTTTATCGCCCTCGGCGTCGTCGCCACGGTGTTCTCGAGCAGCGGTTTCAAGCTGGTGCGCGGCGACGTGCTGATCCTGGTCTCGAGCATCTTCTACGCGCTCACGCTCTATCTCAGCAAAGCCATCGGCAAGGCCTGCAGCCTGCGGGCCATGGTCTTTGCGCGCAATGTGATCTCGGCGTTCGTCTTCTTCTGCGTCGCCATCTACCTGTTCGGCGTCGGTCACTTCGAGGACGCGCTGTCCGGCCAGCTCTGGATCGTCATGCTGATCTACGCCCTGGTCATCGTGGTGAGCTCGCAGTTCACCTGGTACGCGGCCGTGCAGCGGCTCGAGCCCTCCACCGTCGCCAAATGGACCGTGCTGACGCCTGTGATGGGGATCGTGTTCGCCTATTTCATCAACGACCAGCTGCCGACCATGGCGCAGGTGATCGGGCTTGCGCTGGTCTCCGTCGGCATCTGGATCACCAGTTTCCGCGGTGCGCAGGAGCGGCGTCCGAAGACCGCCACCGAATGCGCCGAGGCGAGCCTGGCGGCTCACTGACCCCGATCCACAGTCTCGTTCTCCGCAGACGTAGGACAGACCGGCATGAAATTCCTCTTCATCACCAATCCGCCGGCCTATGGGACGCCGGACAACGAGGTCACGGTCAGCTACCGCTGGGCGGCGCGCGACCCGCGCATCGCGCTGTTCCACCTGCCGTCGGCGCATGTCACGGGCGAGGACGAGGTGAGGGTAGCGCCGGTCGGGCCGGATCTCACCCACGAGACGTTCCTGACGCTCAGCGAGCGCGCCACGGTGACGATGCCCATCGACGCCTTCGACATCGTCTTCTGCCGCTCGCGCAAGCCGTTACCGTCGGGCTATCTGGACCGGCTCGGACACTGGATGGACCGGACCCGTTTCCTCAACAACCCGTTGAGCAAGAAGGAGCAGACGTCCGCCGGCTTCATGTTGAAGATCACGCCGCCGGAGTTCCTGCCGCCGATGCTGATCACCGCCGATGCGGTGGAGGCGCGCGCTTTCCTCGACGCGTTCGGCGTCATCGTCGCGAAGCGTCCGGGCGGCACCGGCGGCGTCGGCGTCTACAAGATCTGGCGCCAGGGCCGCGCCCTGATGACGGACCACATCTTCGAGGGCGTGCGTGCCTACGAGACCCTGGAGGACGTCCTGGCCCACATACAGGACGGTCCCGGCCATGTGCTGGAGCTGGTCCGCTATCTGCCGCTGGTCAGCGAGGGCGACAAGCGTGTCATGGTGATCGACGGCGAGATCCGCGGCACCTTCGTGCGCCGCTCCCGGTCCGGGCACTGGGTCCATAACACCAGCTCGTCGCCGGTCGACTGCATCGTGACGGATCTCACCGAGCACGAGCGCCGCGCCATCGCGGCGACGGTGCCGCACTTCCAGGCGCGCGAGCTGCGCATCCTCGGCTACGATTTCTTGCTGGACGACGACGGTCTTTGGAAGATCAGCGAGGTCAACGCCGGCAATGTCGGCGGCATGGGCCGGCTCGAGCTGATCACCGGCAAGCCCTACATGACCGAGTTCCTGACCTGGATGCTCGAATTCGCGGAACGGCGCGCCAAGGCGCCCCTGATCGCCTAAGGCGTCCGGACCGATGAAAACCATCGTCGTGTTCTTCGAGCAGCCGGGCGCCTGGGGCTACCCGTTCGACAAGAGCGAGTACTTCAACAGCCACTGCCAGCTCTCGGCCGAGATCGAGGCGCTCGGCGGTGCCTACGTCATTGCGCGCGGCCAGGACACCTACGACGGCGACGGCCGGTTTTCGCGGAGCTGGCGCATTCGCGACCGCGACGTGGTGGAGACCGGTTCGGTCGCGGGCGACGTCATCTACGACAAGGGCGACATCGAGGCCGGCACCTTCCGTCCCGTCTTCAATTGCCCGGAGGTGACGCAGCTCTGCCGGGACAAATGGGAGTCCCACCGGCTGCTGGAGGAGGTCTCGCCTGAGACCTGTCTGGTCCGGGACCGGTCGGAGCTGGCCGATGCCTTGGGCGAGATCGATGGCGATATGAAAGTCGTGAAGCCGGTGCGCGGCTACGAAGGGCACGGCGTCGTGATCGGGCCCGAGCCGGAGCTGCTCGCCCACGACATGGTCTATCCGGTGCTCGTGCAGGCCTTCCTGGAGACCTCGAACGGCATTCCGGGCATCGTCGAGGGCATCCACGATTTTCGCGTCACGCTGCTGAACGGCGAGGTCATGTACGCCTTCGTGCGCACGCCGCCCCCCGGCGGTCTGATGGCCGGCATCGCCCATGGCGGCCGGCTCGACGTGGTAGCAACGGACTGCATCCCGGCCGTGTTCCTGGACGTGGCGCGCTTCGCCGACGCCAGGATGGCGGCCCATGGACCGCGGTTCTTCACGGTCGACATGGCACTGACGCCGCAGGGCGTGAAGGTCATCGAGGTCAACTCGCGGGTGGGGCTCCAGGAGAACGCCCGGCACCCCGTTTTCGCCCATCTGAAGAAAGCTCTGGCCAAGGTGCTGATGTCGCTCTGAGAGCGCCCGCACGCCCCTGTCCACAGGTTGCCCGATGAACAGATTTTTCGAGTTCTCCGCCGTTTTCTGCACTACCATGCCGGTAGGGTCGGAGAGAGTCGCGCCGCGATCGAGGCCCATCGCGGCCGCGTGCCAGGGGCCGTTCAAGCCAGTTTCCGTAAAGCCATGCTCGGACCCTGCCCACCCACAGAGGAGGAGGTAAACCCATGGGACTTTGCGACTGTCGGGGCGTGCCCACGTCCTGCGACGATCCGAAGCTGATCGAAGCTCTCGACCGCTGTCATGAGGCCTCGCTGGCTTTCTGCGGCGATCCGGTCGGCGAACTCGACGTGCTGTTGGCGGTGCATCCGGATTTCATCATGGGCCATTGCTTCAAGGCCGGCCTGCTGACCCAGGCCATGGAGGTGCGCGTCTACGACGACATGGTTCGCAGCGTGCAAGCGGCGGAAGCGCTGGCGGACAAGGCCAACGAGCGCGAGCGCGGTCACATCGCCGCGCTCAGGGCCTGGATCGACGGCGATTTCTTCGGCGCCGTTCAGCACTGGGAAGCGGTGCTGATCGAGCACCCCTTCGATCTGCTGGCCCTGCAGCTCGTGCACCTGACCGACGTCCTGCTCGGCGACGTGGCCGGGCAGCGCGACTGCGTGGCGCGCGTCTTCCCCATGTGGGACGAGTCCATGCCCGGCTACGAGTTCGTGCTGGGCTTCTATTCCTTCGGTCTGGAGGAGAACCGCGACTTCGGCCATGCCGAGGAGATCGGCCGCCGCGCCGTCGCCATGCGGCCCAGCCACCCCTACGCCATTCACACGCTCGCCCATGTCTTCGAGATGCAGGGGCGCCAGTCCGGCGGCATCGCCTACCTGACGCGGCGGGTGAAAGACTGGGCCGGCACCAGTTTCGCCAACCACATTTGGTGGCATCTGTCGCTGCTTCATCTCGATCTCGGCCAGACCGACCGGGTGCTGCAGATCTACGACGAGAATCTGCGCGGCCGCGACCAGACCGGCGACAAGTACGAGGAGCTGGACTCCGCCGCGCTGCTCTGGCGGCTGAAGCTGCTCGGCGTCGATGCCGGCCACCGCTGGTCCGAGCTTGCCGACAAGTGGGAGCCGAGCGCCGAGGACACGCTCTACGCCTTCAACGACGTGCACGCTATGATGACCTTCGTCGCCGACAATCGCGAGGCGGCGGCCGAGAAGCTGCTCAATGCCAATGAGCGCTACGTCGACCATGCGGGCGATGCCAACGTGGCCATGAGCCGCGAGATCGGACTGCCCTTCTGCCGGGCCTTGCAGGACTTCGCGAAGGGCGATTACAGCGCCTGCGTCAGGCGGCTGACGCCGATCCGCTACCGCACCCACCGGCTCGGCGGCAGCTTCGCGCAGCGCGACGTGATCGGCTGGACCCTGCTGGAGGCGGCTCTGCGCGGGGGCCAGGGCGCCTTGGCTCTGGCGCTGGCCAACGAGCGCTGCTGCCTGAAGCCGTCGAGCCCGCAGAACTGGAGGTTCATCGCCCGCGCCCACACCTGCCTGGGCCAGGCGAGCCACGCCTCGCGGGCCGAGGCGCGCGCCGCCTCGCTTCGGGCCGCTTGAGGCGAGGGTGCTTTCGGGATGCGGTCAGTCCAGTCGTGCCCGCACGAAATCGGCGAGCGCCGCCACCCAGTCGGTCAGCAGCGCCTCGGTTTCGCCGAAACCCACGCTCGGCTCGCGGGTCCTCTCGTCCAGGTAGAGCCGCCGGTTCACCTCGATCATCAGGCTGTGGCGGTTGCGCGCCGGGGCCGCCCAGGCCCGCACCAGCTCGGCGCCCTGATAGGGCGTGTTGACCGTGACCTCGTAGCCGGCGTCGGCCAGGACGCCGGCGGCCAGCTCCGTGAAGGCGGGGTCGCAGGTGGTGCCGGCGCCGTCGCCGATGCAGAAGTCGGGCCGGTGCACGCCGCCGCCCTCCTTGGCGACCGCGTTGGAGACCGTCGGCATGGAGTGGCAGTTCACGTGCCAGACCCCGCCGAAGGCGTTGTGGAGCGCGTCGAGCGCC
>JAKSBI010000188.1 GCA_022361215.1 Hyphomicrobiales bacterium
CCGGTGTTCCTGATCGCCCTGATCAAGGGGTCGATCCTGCTGGGCTGGGCTACGCCCAGTGAGGCCGCCGCGGTCGGCGCCTTCGGCGCCATGGTCCTGGCCGCCATCAACCGGCGACTGAAATGGAGCGTGCTGCGCGGCGTCTGCCACTCCTCGGGCCTGACCATCGCCTTCATCTTCTTCATCATCATCAGCGCGACCTGCTTCGCTTACGTGTTCCGGTCGCTCGGCGGCGACGACATCGCCGAGGAATTGATCGCGGCGGCTGGTCTCGGTTCCTGGGGCCTGTTGTTCCTGATCATGGGCATCGTCTTCGCGCTCGGCTTCTTCCTCGACTGGATCGAGATCACGCTGATCGTGCTGCCGATCTTCGCGCCGTTGATCGGCACGCTCGACTTCGGCGACCACGTGCCGGCCGGCGGCATGGTGTTCTGGTTCACGGTGTTGATTGCGATCAATCTGCAGACGTCGTTCCTGACTCCACCGTTTGGATTTGCCTTGTTCTATCTCAAGGGAATCGCGCCAAAAGAGATCAAGATTCAAAGCATCTACAAGGGCATCATCCCGTTCGTCATCCTGCAGCTCATTGCGCTGGCCGGGGTCATCTACTTCCCGCAGATCGCGTTATGGCTGCCGGGCATGGTGTACGAGTAAGGAGGGATCGATGGCGACGCAAAACACCGCCGACGAATTTGCCGGCAACGAGACCAACAGCCTCATTCGCCTCAGTCTGACGCTGCGCAAGATCATCGACTGGTTCGGCAAGACGGGCTCGTGGTTCATCGTACCGCTGGTGCTGATCACCATGTGGGACGTGACCTCGCGTAAGCTGGTCTGGATCCAGATCTGGTTGGTCGAGAATTTCGGTCGGGTCTTCGAATCGACCGTTCTGCAGGAAATGCAGTGGCACTTGCACACCGCGCTATTCGCCCTCGCACTCGGTTATGGCTACATCCACAACCGGCATGTCCGGGTCGATCTCGTGCGCGAGCAGTTGCCCTTGCGCAAGCAGGCCTGGATCGAGTTCCTCGGCTGTACCTTCTTCATGATCCCGTACTGCCTGATCGTGTCCTACTTCGCCGCCGTGTTCGCTTACGAATCGTTTCAGATCGGCGAGATCTCGGCCTCGCAGGTCGGCTTGACGCATCGCTGGATCATCAAGAGCGTGCTCGTCGTGGGGCTTGTCCTGGCCGCCCTGGCCGGTATTGCCGTCTGGCTGCAGACGGTGCTGGTGCTGTTCGGACCGCAGCACCTGCGTTTTCAGCTCATGACGCTCGAATGGCCGGACGAGAAGGACGAAAAACGCATCGAAGTCGATTGGGAGAACAAGGACATCCCGAAGGGGCAGGCTGCCCACAAGGACATACCCACCGGCGGCGCCGGCGGTGGCGGCTAGCTGGGCCGCGATCCTTCGTCGGCGCGCCTTCGTGCGCGCAATCAGAGGCCGGCCCTTGCGCCGGCCTCTTTCGTTTCGGTGCTCGCGACAACGTGATGCAAGTTAACGGGTGCCGCCGCCATCCGATTGTGTCACCATTTTGCATAACCGGCCCGACAACCCGTTCGGCCCGGGCGTATGTGTGATAGCGAATACACGGCGAAGAGGAGGTGATTGGTATGCGTGTGCAGATCCGAAAGTTCACGATCGCCGGACTGGGCCTGGCGGCGCTGTTCGGCCTCGGCGCCGGCGGCGCATCGGCGGCGCCGCAGGCCCTGGCGCTGGTCGCGACCAACGGCGAGGTGCAGCTGAATTGCGAATCCGGCCATTGCAGCGCCGAGTTCTCGACCTTCTGCCTGCAACCCAACCGCCTTTCGCCGATCCGCGGCACGGCGTATGAGCTCGCCGACGCCGGCAATGTCACGGTGACGGCGACGACGCAGGACGGCCGGTCGCTGTCGCTGCCGGCGTCCGACGTGCTCACCTTCACGTCGGCGCGAAATCACGTGGCGATGCGCATCGCCGTGTTGTCCGGTCGGGTCGAACAGCTCG
>JAKSBI010000511.1 GCA_022361215.1 Hyphomicrobiales bacterium
CGAGCCCCCTTGCCCTCCAGCATCATGGCGAACTCCTCGCCGCCCAGCCGCCCGAGAAAGGCATCGTCGTGATCTGCGGCCTTGGCCACGGCGGCGATGGTCGCGTCGCCGACCTGGTGACCGAAGGTGTCGTTGACATTCTTGAAATGATCGATGTCGAACAGGATCGCCGACAGGCGCGCCTTGCCGTCGGCGTTCGCAAGCGCCGCCTCCGCCTTGTCGAAGAAGGCACGGCGATTGAAGACGCCGGTGAGCGGGTCCGTAGTGGCGTGGCGGATCAGCTCGCGCTGCACCGAGGCCAGGCGCTCGGCCGCGCGCAGTCGGGCATACAGCTCCTCCGGCACCGGAGGCTTGCGAATGTAATCGTCGGCGCCGCAGTCCAGAGCCTCGATCAGCTTCGTGCCGTCATGATTCGACGACATGGCGATAACGTAGATCGGCTGGTTCGAGCGCTGCAGCAGCCGCGCCTGCCAGCACAGCTCCAGGCCGCACATGGAGGTGAGCTCCAGCCCGGTCAGCAGTACGTCGACACGCGGTTCGGAGCCAAGGTAGGTGTGGGCCTCTTGCCCGTCCGAGAAGGCGGCCACGCTGTGACCGCCCGCCTCAAGCATGCGTTTAATGATCCGCAATGCCACCCGACTGGAGTCCACAAGTGCAATATGCATCGCTCGGAAGACTCCGATCTTACACAAACAAACCAATATCATCGTGCCGGGCCTACCCAGTACTATCCACGAAGGATCTTAAGCTGACGTTATCCCGCCGGATAAGTCTTTAGATACAATGCGTTGTAAAATTTAACATCTTGCTCGCATGGCGTGCATTTTCCGCCCCTCTCCACTAGCGCCTGCGTGTCATAAGCCCCAGCTTTCCCTATGCGAACCGATGCGAAAAATTCGTTTGTTGGCACAAAAGCCATTTGACAGACTTTTTCGCAACCGCGCCCGGCCCGTCTGCGCTGGCTCCGGCGCGGATCTGTCTTGGGGGCAGATTGCCGATGAGTTCGCTGGCCGCCGTCGTTCGCATGATCGAGTCGCTCAACGAGCGCGTGGGCCGCACCGTCGCCTGGCTCGCCCTGGCCATGGTCCTCAACACCTTCCTGGTCGCCGTGCTGCGATACGGCTTTTCTCTCGGCTGGATCTGGCTCCAGGAGCTCTATGTCTGGATGCACGGCACCATCTTCATGGTCGCCGCCGGCTATACGCTGCTTCATGACGGCCATGTGCGCGTCGATATCCTCTACCGCGCCGGCAGCGTGCGGGCGCGGGCCTGGGTCAATTTGATCGGCACTGCCCTGTTTCTGATGCCCACGCTCGCTCTGCTCGCATGGGTGACGTGGCCCTACGTGCTGCTCTCCTGGCAGCGTCTGGAGACGTCGCGCGAGGCCGGCGGAATGCCGGGCCTGTTCCTCTGGAAGACGACGATGCTCGCATTCGTCGTCCTGCTCACCTTGCAGGGCCTTGCCCTGGTCTTCAGATCGATCATGGTGCTGCGCGGGGACAAGCGCTGGGCCCCCCTGCCGCCCGGCCGAGCAGAAGAGGGCCGACGATGACCCTCGCGGAGAGCCTCGCCATCCTGCTGCTCGTGGCCGTGTGCGGCTTCATGCTGATGGGCTTCCCGGTTGCCTTCACGCTTGCCGGCGCCGCCGTGCTGTTTGCGCTCCTGGGCAACCTGCTCGGCGTCTTCGACATGATCTTCTTCACGGCCGTCCCGTCGCGCTTCTTCGGCGTGATGAGCAACGAGGTGCTGGTGGCGGTGCCGC
>JAKSBI010000090.1 GCA_022361215.1 Hyphomicrobiales bacterium
CATCTCGCCGGGCGAGATCGACACCGCGATCCTGTCGCCGGGCACCGAGAAGATCGTCGAGGAGCAGATCCCCATGCGCCGCCTGGGCGAGCCGGAGGAGGTGGCCAAGGCGATCTATTTCCTGTGCACCGAGCAGTCGAGTTACGTGAACGGCGCCGAGCTGCACATCAATGGCGGACAACACGTCTGATGCCGACAGTCGCGCCCGCCTCGTTCCCCCGGCCCAACCACCCGATACAGGGTACCCTCGGGGTGGTTGGGCCGGGGGAGCGGGGCGGACAAGTCCATCGAGATAAGAGATTCCGACACCTGATTCCGTTCTTTGGTCGAATGGAAACGGGATCTCGGCCAGGTGATCGTAGGGCCTTGATAACAAGGGATTAGGGAGGAGAGCTGCCATGCTGTTTCTGTTGGAGTTCAACGTCGAGTATCCGGCCACCATGAGCCAGAAGGAGCTCTTTCAGATGTGGGCCCGGGAGGCGGAGGCGGCGCTCGGCGCCAAGGAGGCCGGGGCCGTGGTCGACCTTTGGAAGTGCGTCGGCCAGCGCCGCGTGGTGGCGGTGGTCAATATCGCCTCCCATGACACCCTGGATCAGATCCTGCTGGACCTGCCGATCATGCAGGAGCACGGCCAGCATGTGCATATCGACGTCACCCCGCTCCGGCGCTACGAGGACTTCGCGGCCGACGTGAAGGAGCGCGCGGGCTAGGGCCGGCGCGCGGAGGGCGCGATGCCCATGCGGGCTCTGCTGGCACTGGCGCTGCTGGCGGCCTCGTTCGGTCCGGCCGAGCCGGCGGACCGGAAGGTGACGCTCGTCACGCTGCCGGCGAAGCCCGTCGAGCTTATGTTCCGCAAGAAGCGCCTGACGCTTCGCGGCGTGCGGATCCTGACCGCGGACGGTAAACGGCTGGCGCTCGCCGACTGCAGCACGGGGCTCTGCGTGGAGCCTGCCAAGGACAGGGTGGTGGCCGTGCAGCGTCCGGCCGGCGCCTTGCCCGATGCGGTCGTGGTCACGGGCGGGCGCAACGTGCGCGCGGCCTGGCTGGCGGCACCGACGCGGCGCTACGACCACGCCGTGCTCGGCGACGCCATCGAGGCCGGCGCCGCGGTCGCCGTCGACCGCACCAACAAGCGCCACCGTCTGACGCTCGGGCTCGACTCGGTCTTCGAGGACCGGCGCGTGCGGCTGGCCGATCTCGACGGGGACGGCGACGACGAGCTGGTGGTGGTGCGCGCCTATGCCACCGAGGGCGCGGCGCTGGCCGTGCTGGAACTCGGCAGCCAGGGCCTCGCGATCAAGGCCGAGACGCCGCCCATCGGCACGCCCAACCGCTGGCTCAACCCGGCCGGCATCGCCGATTTCGACGGCGACGGTCGGCTCGAGGTGGCCATCGTCGTCACCCCGCATCTTGGCGGTCTGCTACAGCTCTGGGCCTATCGCGACGGCCGGCTGAGTCGCGAGACCGAGCTCAAAGGGTTCTCCAACCACTTTATCGGCTCGCCGGTGCAAGAGATGAGCGCGATTGCCGATTTCGACGGCGACGGCGTCGACGATCTCGCCCTGCCGGACGCGGCTCGACGGAGCATCCGGATCATCTCCTTCGCCAAGAGCCGCATCGCCGAGCCCGACCGGATCGAGCTCCCCGGCGCGGCGGTGACCCAGATCCTCGTCCTCAAGCCGAAAGGTCCTGGACGTCCCGTCCTGCTGGTTGGGCTGGACACGGGCAAGCTCGCCATCATCCGTTAGCTCTGCCGTTCGGTCCGGGCCGTTCCCCAACCCTCTTCGGCACCTATGCCGGCGGCGCCCGATCACAACTCCATAACGGGCTTTTGTGAGGCATGTGAGCGGACGAGACCCTAGATAGCTGGTGCTTCGACTTCGATCAGCCAGCTATCCAAGAGGGTTCCTCCCATGCAGACCATCACGCTCACCGTCGCCGCTGCCGCGCTCACCATTTCGGCGTTGTCGTTCGTGCCGGCCGAGGCGCGCATCCACGGCCCGGAGGTGGCCGCCGCGTCCGAC
>JAKSBI010000779.1 GCA_022361215.1 Hyphomicrobiales bacterium
TCGCCGGCGTAGCGCAGGCTGACCGCGGAGTCCTGGGTCAGGCTGATGCGGCCGCGGCCATTGGGCCCGCGCGCGCGGAACTGGCTGATCGCCAGCGGGGTAATCGGGGTCTGCTTCTCGGCGGAGCGGACCCTTTGGCCGCGGCGCACGGCGTGGATCGTGTTGAAATTCACCGCCAAGGCGGAGTTCAGCGCGTCGTAAGCCTCGCTGGTGTCCTCGATGCCCGGGATGCGGAGGTCGGAGGCGTAGTAGCTCGCATCCAGCACGAGCCCCT
Source organism: Hyphomicrobiales bacterium (assembly GCA_022361215.1). GTDB lineage: Bacteria > Pseudomonadota > Alphaproteobacteria > Rhizobiales > Methyloligellaceae > JAKSBI01. The sequence continues at coordinate 275 of JAKSBI010000779.1, forward strand.
TGAGCGGCTTCTTGCCGACCGCGGAGGCCAGCCGGGACGCGAGCCGGGCCAGCTCTTCGGAGATCAGGAAGGGGTCTCCGCCCCCGCGGACGAAGAGCACACGGTTGTCGTCCAGGTAGAAGCGGGTCCGGAAGCGGTAGTCCCCGCCCAGAACCTCCATCGCCAGCCAGGCGGTCACGATCTTGGCGACGGAGGCCGGGACAAACGGCCGGTCGGCATTCTGTGCCACCAGCTCATTGCCCTTGGCGTCCATCACCAGCACTAAGCCCGAGGGCGCGAGTGCGGCGACCTTCTGCTTGACGCCGGCCGGGGCTGGAGAGGGAAGCAGAAGCAGGACAAGGGCGAGCGCGCCAAGCCAGATGGTCGGTCCCGCGCGGGATCGGCTCGGCATCCGAAATTGGCAAACGCGCCCGGTCTTTGCGAGATCCTGTCCCATCATCCGCCCCGCGTCATGCCCCTGAGCAGGGACGGCAGATGCGTCGCGCCGGAGAGCTGGGCCGCGGCCGCGTAGACCAGCAGCCCGCCGAGAACCAGGCCGCCCAGGGCCGCAACCTGGACGAACAGGCCGTTCGACGGCGCGAACCAGGGGGCGAGCGCCGTGTCGGCGCCCCAGAGCGCCAGCCCCATGACCGCGCTCGACACCACGATCGGGATGGCCCGGCGCCGGAAGGTGGCGTCGAAGGCGAAGTTGCCCTGCCGGAACAGTGTGCCCGCCAGCAGCAGCGCGTTCACCCAGCCTGCCGCGGTGGTGGCGATGGCGATCCCCACATGGCCGAGAGACGGGAACAGCGCCAGGCTGCCCGCCACGTTCACCACCACGCTGGCGACGGCGTAGTACATCGGCGTCAGCGTGTTCTCGCGGGCGAAGAAACCCGGCGAGAAGACCTTGATCAGGACGAAGGCGGGCAGGCCCGCGGCGAACCAGGCGAGCGCGGCGACGGTCGCCGCCGTGTCGCTGGCGGAAAAGGCGCCGCGCTCGAACAGCACGCGGATGATCGGCTCCGGCACCACCGCGAGCGCCACCGCCGCCGGCAGGGTCAGCAGCAGCGACAGCTCCAGCGACCGGTTCTGGCTGGCCAGTGCCGCCGCATCGTCGCCGGAGCGCAGCTTGCGGGAGAGGTCGGGCAGCAGCACCACGCCGATGGCGATGCCGACAAGCCCCAGGGGCAACTGATAGATGCGGTCGGCGTAGTAGAGCCAGGAGACGGCGCTGTCCTGAAACGACGCGATCAGACCGCCGATAAAGATGTTCAATTGGGTGACGCTCGCGGCGGCGACGCCCGGAAGGCCGAGGCACACCAGCCGATGCACTGACGCGGTGTATCGTGGCCGGCGCAGCCGAAGCCCCATGCCGAAGCGCCGGGCCCAGAGCCCGAGCACCACGAGCTGCAGGAGGCCGGCTGCGGCCACGCCCCATGAGAGCGCAATCCCGGCTTCCGGCGTATTGCCGAACCCGGCCCACGCGACCCCCACCATGACCGAGATCAGCACGACGTTGAGCAGGATCGGCGCGGCGGCCGCGACGGCGAAGCGGCCGAGCGCGTTGAGCACGCCCGAGAGCAACGCCACCAGCGACATGCACAGGAGATAGGGGAAGGCGATGCGGCTCAGCAGCACGGCGAGGTCGAATTTCTCGGGCGTGTCGGCGAAGCCCCAGGCGATCAGATACATCAACCAGGGCATGGCGATCTCCGCCAGCGCCGTCAGCACCAGCAGCGTCGCAAAGAGCAGCGCCAGCGCCTCCTCCGCGAAGCGCCGCGCGGCGGACATGCCTTCGCCCTCGAGCCGCTTGGAAAAGAGTGGCACGAAGGCGGCGTTGAAGGCGCCTTCCGCGAACACGCGCCGGAACAGATTGGGGATGCGGAACGCCACGAAGAAGGCGTCGGCCACGGCGCCGGTGCCGAGCACGGCCGCGATCAGGATGTCGCGGACGAAGCCGAGGACGCGGCTGACCATGGTCAGGCTGCCGACGGTGGCGAAGGACCGGTAGAGGCTCATCCGGCGCTCCGGCTCACGCGGTCACCAGCCTCTTGTCGGCGTCGCGCGCGCCGCGGCCCTCCAGGGCGGCATGCAGGGTGCGCCTGATGGTGGCCTGACGCTCGGCGCTGGTGATTTTCTTGCCGACCAGGTCCGTCACGTAGAAGACA
>JAKSBI010000504.1 GCA_022361215.1 Hyphomicrobiales bacterium
CGCGCCGCCGATCACCGCGTTGTTGACGTTGCTGGCGCCGTTGATTGTGTTGCCGCCGCCGTTCACGGCGAGCAGGTCCTCAGCGATGACACCGGTGACGATGTTGTTGTCGAGGGTGATCGTGTTGTTGCCATCGAAGTCGAAGGCACTGCCTGCGGCGCCATTGATCGTGTTTCCCGATATCACAATATTGGTATTGCCATAATTTAGCTGAATGCCATTCTCGTTGGCAGCTCCTACAACTTCGCCGATATTGGTCAACACGTTGTCCACGATTCTAATGTTGCTGTTGTTGTTGTCGAACTCGATGCCTTCGTTGCGTGTGGTGTCTACCGTCACGTTCTGAACCAAGATATTTCTGTTGTTGTTGTTGAACTCGATGGCGTCGGCGCCGACATTGTTGATCGTGGCGTTGCGGATGATGATGTTCGTGTTGTTGCTATTGAAGTCGATGCCATCTTCGTCAGCGGGAGTATTTACAACAACGACATTCTCGATGGTCACATCGTTGTTGTTTTCGTCGAGATCAATGCCTTCTCGACCCGTATTCGTGGTGGATGTGTGTGCGATCCTGATGTTGCTGTTGTTGTTGTCGAACTGGATGCCCTCGCCTTCAGTATCGGAGATAGTGGTGCGGGAGATCAGGATCTTGTTGTGGTCATTGCCGAACAGGATGCCATCGCCGCCCACGTCCGTGATCGTGGTGTCGGTGATGGCGATGTTGGAGATGCCGTCCACCAAGGACGCGATGCCGTTATTGTTTTCGCCTGTGCCCAAGCCACCGCGGATGCCGACGCCGGCCACATGGGTGTTGCGGTCGACCGTCAGGATGGCCTGGTCCTGCGCCAGCTCGATGAACGGCCTGGAGCCCGGCGCTGTGAAGTCCGCCACCACGCCCGATTCGACGCCCCTCACCCTGATGGTCGAGCCGCCGCCCTGCAGGGTCTGATCGGGGCCGAGCAGGATCGGGCCCTGGTGCGTGTCGCCCTTGACCACGATCAGGCTGTCGCCGCCCGCGTCGTCGATGCGCTGCTGCAGGTCGCCTGCATTGTCCACGACCGTGACGCTCTCGAAGCGCGTGCCCGTCAGATCGTCCGAGACCCCCTCCGCATCGCTCTCGGCCGTGACGATGTCGGTGTCGCGCACGATGCTCTCCGTCATGCGCCGCTCCTGCGGCGTCAGGGATGCCAGGATGGTCTGTCGGACGTCCTTGCCGCCGCCGCCGAAGGGCACGCGGAAGCGCACGCCGCCCTCCCACTGGTCCTCGCGCACCTCGTCGTACTGGAACTCGCCCTCGAAGGTGAGCCTGGAGCCCGGCAGCCGGCGCACCACGTCGTCGATGCGCCACTCGATGCGGGCGCGGGGACCGGCGACCTCTTCAAGTGCTTCGCCGTCGTCGAAGTAGAAGCCGCCCGCATAGACGCGCAGCTCGTGCGAGGGCCCGTGCGGGGCAAGCCCGTCCTTCAGGCCGCCCCTGCCGCCGCCCTGCCTGGAGAAGACCTTGTAGCCGACCTCGCCGTCGAAGCCGGAGAGGGGAACCTCCTCGCCGCCGGTGAGAAAGATATTGTTGCCCGAGAGAAACACCCGGGCCGTGTCCGGAGAGGCTTCCGGGTCCGAGAGCGCCACGTAGCCGTTCGCCCGCACGTCCCAGCGGTCGCTGAGCGCCTCGAAGCCGAAGGAGACCTGGTGGAAGGTGTTGTCC
>JAKSBI010000523.1 GCA_022361215.1 Hyphomicrobiales bacterium
GACCGAACGGCCGAGTTCGAGGCGCTGAAGGCGGGCGAGTACGACCTGCGCGAGGAGTTCACCTCCAAGACCTGGATGACCGAGTACGATATCCCGCAGGTGCACAGCAAGCGGCTCCTGCGGCTCGAGCTGCCCGACGAGCGGCCCTCGGGTGCCCAGGGCTTCTTCATCAACACGCGGCGCGACAAGTTCAAGGACGTGCGCGTACGCCAGGCCCTCGACTACGCCTTCGATTTCGAGTGGACCAACAAGAACCAGTTCTACGATCTCTACATCCGCACCGAGAGCTTCTTCGAGAACTCGGACATGAAGGCCACGGGCAAGCCTTCCGCCGAGGAGCTCGCCCTGCTGGAGCCCTTCCGCGCGAGCCTGCCGAAGGCGGTGTTCGGAGAGGCCTACACGCCGCCGGTCTCCAACGGCTCGGGCCAGGACCGCGGCAAGCTGCGCAAGGCGTCGCGCCTCCTGAAGGCCGCCGGCTGGACGGTCAAGGACGGACGCCGCGTCAACTCCGAGGACGAGCAGCTCTCGGTCGAGTTCCTGCTCTTCTCCAAGACCTTCGAGCGCGTCGTGGCGCCCTATGTGAAGAATCTGAGGTTCCTCGGCATCGACGCCCGCATCCGCTTCGTCGATCCCGCTCAGTTCCAGCAGCGCCTGGAGACCTTCGACTTCGACATCATCACCCAGCGCTACGTGCTCAGCACCACCCCCAGCGTCGAGATCCGCGCCTATTGGGGCTCCAAGGCCGCCGACACCTCGGGCAGCCTCAACCTCTCCGGCATCAAGAGCCCGGCCATCGACGCGCTTCTGGAAGAGGTGATCGGCGCCAAGAGCCGCCAGGAGCTGGTCACCGCCGCCCGGGCGCTGGACCGGGTGCTGCGCGCCGGCCACTACTGGGTGCCGCACTGGTACAAGGCCAAGCACCATCTGGCCTTCTGGGACAAGTTCGGCCGGCCCGAGACCAAGCCCCGCTTCGCCAGGGGCGTGATCGAGACCTGGTGGTATGACGAGGCCAAAGCTGCCAAACTGAAGGCGACTCAATGAGGCCTGCGGCCGGAGTTTTTTGGTTCGATGAGACTCATCCACTCCGCTCCCCCTGCCCAACCACCCGACAGAGGTTACCCTTGGGCCGGTTGGGCAAGGGGAGCGGGGCGGGTCCGCTCAATCCCAAACAGCTCTAGCCGCAAGACCGTCGGACGTGTCACGGGAGCCTGAGCCATGACGGCCTATATCATCCGCCGCCTGCTGCTCATGATTCCGACGATTCTCGGGATCCTGCTGATCAACTTCACCGTCATACAGTTCGCTCCCGGCGGCCCGGTGCAGCGGGTGATCGCGCAGCTCACCGGCACCGACGTAGCGGCCACGGCGCGGATCGGCGGCACCGGCGGCGGCGATTTCGGCAACACCTCCGCGGCCCAGAACAACGCCGGCGCCGGCGACGCCGCCACCACCTCGAAATATCGCGGCGCCCAGGGGCTCGACCCCGAGTTCATCGAGCAACTGGAAAAGCAGTTCGGCTTCGACAAGCCGGCCCATGAGCGCTTCGTGCTCATGCTCTGGAACTACATCCAGTTCGATTTCGGGGAGAGCTACTACCGGGACGTGACCGTGATCGACCTGATCATCGAGAAGATGCCGGTCTCGATCTCGCTCGGCCTGTGGATGACGCTGCTGTCCTACGGCATCTCGATCCCGCTCGGCATCCGCAAGGCCGTGCGCGACGGCCAGCGCTTCGACATCTGGACCAGCGGCGTCATCGTCGTCGGCTACGCCATCCCCGGCTTTCTGTTCGCGGTGCTGCTGATCGTGCTGTTCGCCGGCGGCACCTTCCTCGACTGGTTCCCGCTCAGGGGGCTCACCTCGGAGAACTTCGACCAGCTCCCCTGGTACGCCAAGGTGGTCGACTATTTCTGGCACCTGACCCTGCCGCTGGTCTCCATGGCCTTGAGCGCCTTCGCCACCACCACCTTCCTGACCAAGAACTCCTTCCTCGACGAGATCAAGAAGCAGTATGTGATGACGGCGCGGGCCAAGGGCCTGACCGAGCGCCAGGTGCTCTACGGCCACGTCTTCCGCAACGCCATGCTGATCATCATCGCGGGCTTCCCCGGGGCCTTCATCGGCGCCTTCTTCGCGGGCTCGCTGCTCATCGAGACCATCTTCTCCCTCGACGGGCTCGGCCTGCTCTCCTTCGAGTCGATCCTCAATCGCGACTACCCGGTGGTCTTCGCCACGCTTTTCATCTTCTCGCTGCTTGGCCTTATGCTCAGCCTGCTTTCGGATCTGATCTACACGATTGTCGATCCACGCATCGACTTCGAGACGCGCGAGACCTAGAGAGGACGCGATGGACGCCAAGACCGAAGCGTTGAGTTTCGAGGCGAGCGAAGAGCGGCCCAAGCGCAGCCGGTTCGCGCTCTCGCCGATCAACGAGCGGCGCTGGCAGAACTTCAAGGCCAACAAGCGCGGCTACTGGAGCCTCTGGATCTTTCTCATTCTGTTTGTCGTCAGCCTGTTCGCCGAGCTCATCTCCAACGACAAGCCGTTCCTGATCCAATACAAGGGCAGCTTCTACACGCCCATCTTCGCCACCTATCCCGAAACCACCTTCGGCGGCGAGTTCGAGACCGAGGCCGACTACCGCGACCCGACCGTCGCCTGCCTGATCCGCACCAACGGGGTGGAGAGCTGCTTCGACGAGCCGGAGACGGCGCAATCGACCGACGGCTCCGGCGGCTGGATGCTCTGGCCGCTGATCCGTTACAGCTACGACACCATCAACCTCGACCTGCCCGTCCCCGCGCCGGCGCCGCCATCGGCCGAGAACTGGCTCGGCACCGACGACCAGGGCCGCGACGTGGTGGCTCGCGTCATCTACGGATTTCGCATTTCCATCCTGTTCGGCCTGACCCTTACGGTCATCTCCTCGGTGATCGGCATCGCGGCCGGCGCGATCCAGGGCTATTTCGGCGGCTGGGTCGATTTGCTGGGGCAGCGCTTCATCGAAATCTGGACCAGCATCCCGGCGCTCTATCTGCTGATCATCATCGCCGCCATCATCGAGCCGAGCTTCTGGATCCTGTTGGGCATTCTGCTGCTCTTCAGCTGGGTGTCGCTGGTCGGCCTGGTGCGCGCCGAGTTCCTGCGCGGACGCAACTTCGAGTACATCACGGCGGCCCGCGCGCTCGGACACACCAACGCCAAGATCATGTTCAAGCACCTGCTGCCCAACGCCATGGTCGCGACGCTGACCTTCCTGCCCTTCATCCTGAACAGCTCGATCGCCACGCTCACCTCGCTCGACTTCCTCGGCTTCGGCCTGCCGCCGGGATCGGCGTCGCTCGGCGAGATGCTATCCCAGGGCAAGGCCAACCTGCAGGCGCCCTGGCTCGGCCTGACCGCCTTCTTCGTCATCGCCACCATGCTGAGCTTGCTGATCTTCATCGGCGAGGCCGTGCGCGACGCGCTCGACCCGCGCAAGACCTTCGTGTGACCGCGCCAGGATGACAGACATGATCGAGCGCAGCGCAACACGGATCGAGGGCGAGCCTTGGCGCCGAAGGCCCATATGCGGTTCCCCTCGCCTTGCCCCCTCCCCGTCAAGAGGAGGGGAAAAGGCATGGGTCAAGGCCGGACGGCAGCCGGTCATGTCCGGCGATGACGCGGCATGGCCGCGCGGTACCATCGCGGGGACGCGCGCATGACCGCCCCGGAGCCCCTCATCGACGTCAAGGACCTGTCCGTCACGTTCCGCTCCTCCGGCGTCGTGTCGGAGGCGGTGAAGCGCGTCTCCTTCGACATCGGCAGGGGGGAGACGGTGGCGCTGGTGGGGGAGTCGGGCTCGGGCAAGACCGTCTCGGCGCTTTCCATCATGCGGCTGCTGCCCTACCCTTCGGCCTCGCACCCGAGCGGCGCGATTCGCTACAAGGACCTCGATCTGCTGCAAACCGACCCGAACGAGCTGCGCGGCATCCGCGGCAACGACATCTCCATGATCTTTCAGGAGCCGATGTCGTCGCTCAATCCGCTGCACACCATCGAGCGCCAGGTGGGCGAGATCCTGAAGCTGCATCGCGGCCTCTCCGATACGGCGGCGCGCAAGCGCGTGCTCGACCTCTTGGACAAGGTCGGCATCCCGGACCCGGAACAGCGGCTCGCCTCCTATCCGCATCAGCTCTCCGGCGGCCAGCGCCAGCGCGTGATGATCGCCATGGCGCTCGCCAACGAGCCCGACCTGCTGATCGCGGACGAGCCGACGACGGCGCTCGACGTCACCATCCAGGCCCAGATCCTGAAGCTCCTGAAGGCGCTGCAGGACGAGTTCCACATGGCCATGCTGCTGATCACCCACGATCTGGGGATCGTGCGCAAGATGGCCGACCGGATCTGCGTCATGAACGACGGCGAGATCGTCGAGCGCGGCACCGGCAAGGAGATCTTCAACGCCGCCAAGCACCCCTACACCAAGCACCTGCTGGCCTCGGAGCCCAAGGGCGACCCGCCCGAGGCCGACACGACGGCGCCGGTGGTGCTGGAGACCGACGACATCAAGGTCTGGTTCCCGGTGCGCCGGGGCGTGCTGCGGCGCGTCGTGGACCACATCAAGGCGGTGGACGGGCTCTCGCTCGCGCTGCGCGAGGGCCAGACCCTCGGCGTGGTGGGCGAGTCCGGCTCCGGCAAGACCACGCTCGGCCTGGCGCTCTTGCGCCTGATCTCCAGCGACGGGCCCATCGTCTATCTGGACCAGCGCATCGACGGCCACAGCTCGCGCGAGATGCGCCCGCTCCGGCGCGAGATGCAGATCGTCTTCCAGGACCCTTACGGGTCGCTCAGCCCGCGCCTCTCGGTGGGGCAGATCATCGAGGAGGGGCTGGCGATCCAGAACCCGGACCTGACCTTCGAGGAGCGCCGCGCGCGCGTCACCGACGCGCTCACCGAGGTGGGGCTTGAGCCCGCGTTCCAGGACCGCTATCCGCACGAGTTCTCCGGCGGCCAGCGCCAGCGCATCGCCATCGCCCGCGCCATGGTGCTGAAGCCCAAATTCGTCATGCTGGACGAGCCGACGAGCGCGCTCGACGTCTCGGTGCAGGCGCAGATCGTGGACCTGCTGCGCGACCTGCAGAAGCGCCACCGGCTGGCCTATCTGTTCATCAGCCACGACCTGAAGGTGGTGCGGGCGCTGGCCAACGACGTCATCGTCATGCGCAACGGCAAGGTGGTCGAGCAGGGCACGGCGCGGGACGTCTTCTCCAAACCGCAGACCGCCTACACCAAGGCGCTGATGGCCGCGGCCTTCGAGCTGGAGACCGCCCACGAAGACGCGGTGGCGACCTGAGCGCATGACCCTTCTCGTCGTCACAGGAAACCTCGACCCCGAGACCTTCGCGCGCGAGATGCGCGCGCTGGCGCCCGACCGCGACATCCGCTCCTGGCCCGAGGCGGGCGAGAAGGCGGACATCCGCTACGTGCTGGCCTGGAAGCCGCCCGCGGGCGAGATCGCCGGCTACCCGAACCTGGAGGCGATCTTCTCGGTCGGCGCCGGCGTCGATCACCTGCTGTCGGACCCGGACCTGCCGGCTCTGCCCGTGGTACGCTTCGTCGACCAGAACCTGACCATGCGCATGACCGAATATGCGGTGCTGCACACCCTGCTGCATCACCGGCGCATGCTGGACTATGCCCAGTACCAGCGGCAGAAGACCTGGCAGGGGGCCTCGCAACCCGGCGCCGACGAGGTCCGCGTCGGGGTCATGGGCCTCGGCGCGCTGGGCCGGGACGCGGCCGAGGCGCTGGCCCGCCTGCGATTCCAGGTCGCCGGCTGGAGCCGCAGCCCGAAGACCCTCCCCGGCATCGACTGCTTCGCGGGCGACGACGGCCTCGACGCCTTCCTCGCCCGCACCGACATCCTGATCTCGCTCTTACCGCTGACCGACGGCACCCGCGGCGTCCTGAACGCCGCCCTGTTCGCCAAGCTCGCCAAGGACGGCCGCCTCCCCGGCCCGGTCCTGATCAACGCCGGGCGCGGCGGCCTCCAGGTCGAGGCCGACATCCTGTCGGCGCTCGAGAGCGGCGCCCTCTGGGCCGCATCGCTGGACGTCTTCGAGACCGAGCCCCTGCCCGCGACGAGCCCGCTCTGGTCCCACCCGCGCGTGGTCGTCACGCCCCACAACGCCAGCATCTCCGA
>JAKSBI010000838.1 GCA_022361215.1 Hyphomicrobiales bacterium
GGCCGCCGAAGCTGCCCCCTGCACCGGCAATGTTTGTACCGCCGCCACCGCCGCCGCCGAAACAGCCGGTGCCGCCTGGACTGCGTCCACCGCCGCCGCCGCCGCCAAAGCCCCCGGCTCCGCCAGCGTTATTGGACCCACCGCCGCCGCCGAAGTCACCGCCGGTACCACCAGCAGCATCGCCGCCACCGCCGCCGCCGCCAGCGCCGGTCCCGCCAGCGCCACCTGCACCGTCCCCAGCCAGGCCCACGCCACCGGACCCGCCGCCGCCACCGCCGCCGGAAAAGCCGCCATTCCCGCCAGGGCCTGCGGCACCGCCGCTTCCGCCGCCGCCGCCGCCACCGCCAAGATCCGCGGCCGCATCGGCGCCGGGGACGCCATTGTTGCCGCCAGCACCGCCCTCGGCCCCACCGCCAGCACCGCCCGCATTGCCAGCGGTCGCGCCATTGGAACCGCCGGCGGTGGCACCGCCGCCGCCGGCGCCACCCCGGAAGCCGCCGGTTCCTCCGTCGCCTTGCTGCCCGCCGCCACCGCCGCCGCCGCGGAAACTCACGCTCCCCCCGGTGGCATTGTCGCCGCCATCGCCAAACTCACCGCCGCCACCGCCACCGCCAGAGCTGAAATTGAAGCCAAAGCTGGCAAGCGTGCGTCCGCCGTTCCCCTCATAGCCGCCGCCACCGCCGCCACCGGTACTGGAAGACCTGCCGCCGCCGCCACCGAGACCGCCGCCGCCGCCAGCGCCACCGAAGCCGGTCCCGCCATTCCCCCCGGCGCCTCCCGCCGCCGAGGCATCACCGATGGCGATGTTCGAGACCGTCGCCGAGGCGCCATTGTTCACGAAGATCGCTGCGCCTGCGCCCAGACCGCCGCCGCCGCCCGGCCCGTCACCCGCATTGCCGCCATCGCCGCCTTGGGCGCGGGCATTGTTGACGGTCACATTGGAGATCGTGGCGTCGCCGCCCTGGATGAAGAAGACGCGGCCCGCATTGTTTGCATCAATGGCAAAACCGCCACCCTCGATCGTGACGCTGTCGGTGATCATCGGCAGCGATTGGGTCAGCGTGATATCGCCCGTCAGCGTGATGGTCTGCGTGCCGCCGACGGTGTTGGCATTGAAGATGGCGGTGCGGAGATCGGCTTCGTTGTTGATCGCCCAAGCGGGCGTTGCGATCACAAGCGCCAGTGACGAGACAGTAATGGAAAGCTTAGCCGCACGCGTCCTTCGAACTGACACAATCCGCCCCTTAACATCCGGTGTTTTACCGACCTCGGGGCCTGAGTCGGCACATTCACTATGTTGAGCCTTTTAACCGGTTGTTAAGTGAACGCTAGGGGCATTATGCCGCCACGGCAGAGATATGCACCGGAGTGTTGCCGATCCGCAACATGCGCCCCGGATGTCCGCCCCACCTGCCGCGAGATCGGCTATCCGTATCCGATCCCACCGCCGATGGTCACGAGCCCGTGCTTGCCTATCTGTCCTCGGCCAGGGCCTTGGCTTGGGCGATCCAGTCCTCGCGGTCGATCCTGCCCCTGAACTTGAGCTCGGTGTCGATCTTCTCCACGTCCGCGCGCGTCCAGTTGGCGATCTGCTCGAAGCGCTCGACCCCCATCGCCTTGAGCTTCTTCTCGATGACCGGCCCGACGCCCTTGATCCGCTTCAGATCGTCCGGCTCACCGATCGACGCCTGCGGCCTATCGGAGAAGCCGGAGGCGGGCTCGGGCTCACGCATCGGGGGCTCCGCCGCGGTGGGAGCCGGCGCCAGCGTTTCTGGACTGTCCTCGGCACTGCGTGCTTCGGCCTCTTCAGCATCCACCTGGACGGCCGTCGCCGCTCTCGCCTTCAAATCTGGCTTGGGCGCCGCTTCGCTCGCCTCGACCTGCACCTCCTCACGCCGCAGCAGGCCGCGCAGGATGCAGCCTACGATGCAGCCCAGGAAGAACGCGACCACCAGAAGGGCCGTCGCGATCAGCGCGAAATTCTGCATTGCTCCCTCTTTCGGCCTCGACCCGCAAACCGCTATCAAGCGTCTTGCGAATACCACCCCGTGACGACGCCGATCAGGAACGCCAGGATCAGGAAAGGTAGAAGTTGGACGGCCACATACGCCACTGCTCTGCCCCGCTTGCCTCTATTTATCCGCTTGTTTGGTATTTTCGACGACAAACCCGATGCGCCGCTCAGGCGCCTTGTCCGCCGGACGCTCGTCCTCCTGGCCGACGGCCGTCAGACGCTCTGCCGCAATGCCCTTGCCGACCAGAAACTCGACCACGGCCTGCGCGCGTTTCCGGCTGAGATCGGGCTCGGGCGATGTCTCTTCGCCAGCGTCCGTATGGCCCGTCACGACGATACGGGTTTGACGACAGCGCTTGGCCACGCCGGCGATCTTTTCGAGCACGGGGAGGCTTTGGCTCGGCAACTCGTCCAGCCCGGCCTCGAATCGGATCGGCTGGCGCGCGACGATCTCGTTCACAAAGGACTGGCATCTTTCAAGTTTCTTGGCCGCTGCCGTGACCGTTATCGCATCGCTCGCCTGAAACGTCTCCGGCAGGCTCGACATCAGCGTCGACTTGATGGTCTGGGCCTCGCCAGGGCTCTCGGCAACGCCGGACAGATGCAGATCCCGATCCCTCAACCGGGCCTGACCGCTCTTCAGCTTCTGTAACTGCGCCAACCCGAGCTTGGCCGCGCTCAGCCAGCCATCGGGGGCGCCGCCTGCAAGCACCATCCGATCGTCCACGGCGGCGCCCGGAAAGCCATAGCGCACCGCCTCCATCAGGATCTGCCGCGAGTCTTCACTGGGGATGTTGCCGGTCAACGTCACCTTCCCCGTCTTGCGTCGCGCGGACCAGGTGAATGGAATGGCCTTTTCCGCCTCGGGCGGTGCAGGCGGTGCCAGGGCCGCGGCGCTCGGCAGGGTCTCCGGCGATGGCGGCGGCGCATCGGTGCGCGACTCGGTCTTCTTGGCCGCGCTCGGCGGCTCCGGCTTGCGGAAGTCGATCTTCTCGCTGGACTTGTAGATCGCCGGCAAGGCGCCCCTGACGGATTTGACCACGTCGGCCGCGGTCGCTTCGTCCTTCGCGGTGCCCTCGATCGTGAGGTCCACATCGCTCAACGCCACCTGCCCGCTCTCCAGCCTGCTGAGCTGCGTCAGGGCAAGGGTGACGGCTGTGCTCCATCCCTCCGGCGCACCGGCCGCCAATTGCATCTCATCGACCAGAGCGGTGCGAGCGAACTCGGTCTTGGCATGCTCGGTGATCTTGATGCGCACCGCCTCGCTCGGCACGGAGCCTCGCAGCGTCAGCGACGCCTTCGCGAGATTGGCGCTCCACACGAACGGGCTGACCGCGGGCGGTGTCACGGTGTTGCCCTTCAGCGTGACACCGCCGGGGAGATCCGACTTCAGCGCCTTAAGGATGGCCGCGTGTGCCGCGGCGCTGCTGGCCTCGCCGGACAGCGAGAGCGTCGTATCTTCGAGGCGCGCGGTGCCATGCTTCAGCTGTCCGATCTGCTTCAGGGCAAAGCTGATCGCGCCGAGCCAGACCTGCTGCTTGGGCGCGCCCGCCGCCCGTTTCATGCGGTCCTCGACCTCGAGATCCGGCAGGTTCGCCTTGATGATGCCGAGGATCGTGCGCCGATCGTCTTTCGAGGGGACGTGGCCCTTGATCTTGATGTGATCGTCCTTGCGGCTGACCCACCACGTGTAAGGGCTGACCCGCGCCAGCAGCCTGGCCTTGTCGTCGACGGTCCGCACACCCCAGACGTTCTGCACGACCGTCAGCGCATTGTCGCGCTCGAGCCGGCTTCCCGCGGTTCCGCGCAACGCGCCGTCGCGTGCATCGAACGAGGTCAACGCCCAGGGAAGCCCGGCTTTCTCAAGGGCGAGAGACGATCTTTTCTGGAGATCCTGCTCTATCAGGCGGGGGCCGCCGACGATGACCAAGACGGCAATGAACGCAATCGGAATGAGCCCCCAAAGCCATTTCGACGGTCTGCATCTCGTCATGTCCCGTTACATCTCCCGGCTTACGCATAACGGACGCGGGTCCCGCAGGAACCCAAGCAGCGGCCGACTTGAGCCGCTGCAGGTCGGAATGAGGTCAGGTTCGTTGGGGACCGTGGGACACGATCGCCCATGTCTATGCGCAAACGGCTGCCCTATACGCACAAACTACCTTAATCGCTGATGATGACGTTCGCGATGTTCCTCGCCCCCAAAAGGTGACAAGCCATTGCATGGTTGCGCCCTGCCGCATCCCGCAACCGACGCCGACACTATAAACGAACGTCGAAGCGCATTCCAAGCGTTCTCGGCCCGATTGCGCATCGGAGCAAAGCGGACGCTTGGGACGCTCCGCGCCGCGACGTTTTTTTTACACAATGCGCCCCAATGCTGTGATCCTATGTTGCTGCGCAACAGTAACCTGACTATGGGACAGGTGCCCGGCCCCAAGCGGACCGACGGGTGCGAGCACAGATTGCCGTATCAGGCCCGACGGCCGCTGCGCAAGGAGCGTGGGCTTGCCCGGATCCACTGTCGGCCCTGAACAGGCGCAGCGCGGCCTTGGGAGAGCGCTGCCAGCCTTTGGCCCCGGCGCAGGCGAGCATTGAGGGAGCGGCCGCGGAATGGTGAAAGCCCGAGCCCTGACGGCCACAGGCGCGTGTCTGCTGGTCGTGGCCTGCGCAAGCCTGCCGCGCAACCCCGTGCCTGCGGCGCTGGTGGAGCAGGCCCAGCCCATCGGCTTCGAGAATACGCGGTTCTGGGGCGACGAGCGCCCGAAGAATATCGATCAGATCATTAAGGCAAACGTCGCCCAGTTGCGCGCCAAGCAGCCCGAGCTGTTCCGCTCCGGCAAGCCTCTCGTTACGAATCATCTGGCCATTTCGGGTGGCGGCTCCGACGGCGCCTTCGGCGCGGGACTGCTGGTCGGCTGGAGCAAGCAGGGCACGCGCCCGGAGTTCCAGATCGTCACCGGCGTCAGCGCCGGCGCCCTGACTGCGCCATTCGCGTTCCTGGGCCGCACCCAGGATGCGGCCCTGAAACAGGTCTTCACGCAATACAGCAGCCGGGACTTCGTACGGAGACGGATCGTCGCGGGCGTGCTCGGCGGAGCTGCGCTCGCCGACAGCCAGCCGCTCGCCAACGTCATCGCGCAATATGCCGACATGGCCTTCCTCGAGGCCATCGCCCGGGAGCACGAGTCGGGCCGGCGCCTGCTGATCGGCACCACGAACCTGGATGCCCAGCGCCCCGTGATCTGGGACATGGGCGCCATCGCGACGCGACGGTCGCCCGAGGCGCTGACCCTGTTCCGGCAAATCCTGCTCGCTTCGGCGTCGATCCCCGGCGTCTTCCCGCCGGTCCGCATTCAGGTGCGAGCCGGTGGCCAGGTCCGGGAGGAGCTGCATGTGGACGGCGGCACGACGTCGCAGGTCTTCCTGTTCCCGTCCCAGATCATGCTGAAGACCTATGATCGCAGATACGGCATCGAGGTGCGGCGCAGGCTCTATGTCATCCGCAACGGCCGCCTCAGCCCGGAGCATAAGGTGGTGAAAGCGGAGACGCTGGCCATCGCCGGCCGTTCGATCTCGACGCTGATCAAAAATCAGGGCATCGGCGATCTCTATCGCCTGCATGCGACGGCCCGTCGCAACGGCTTCACCTATCGCCAGGCCTCCATCCCCAAGGACTTCAAGGACACCAGCGAGGAGCCGTTCGACCGGGCCTACATGAACGCGCTGTTCGACCTCGGCTACCAGCTCGGCAAGACGGGCTATCGCTGGGCCAAGGCGCCCCCCGGATTCGGGGGCTAGGGCCTGTTGCAACGCCTATGCTCACTCAAATTTGAGATCGAAGATGCGGGAATGGCAGGAAACGGCAGTTCCAAGCCGCCCCCGCACCTTGCAAACGAAGAAAACAAGGGCGGTCGCCAATCACGATCCATATGCTGTCATATTTCCGCCAAAGAACGACCTCAATTACCCCCGCTCTTGTCTTCGAAGGTTGTTCGCCGAGTCAGAATCCAGCACGATCAATCCTTTATGAGAGCCGAAACGCCGACCCTGCTGCGGCCATCCGTTGATCGGCTGCCGTATGGGTTCGCCCGGCTGTTCGGTGCCCTGTCTGCCGCCATATCGTTTGGAAAAACATGAGCCAAGTTCCATTGCAAGATTGTCGCGTGTCATGAGGGTCCCGTCGACAAGAGTCCTCTATGCAGCCTGCTTTCTCCTGGCCAATCTTGCATTTCTCTCCATCGGCATGGTCCGGGGCGCCAAGCAGATTGCCATGGAGAACGGCCTCATCGAGAACGCCCAGGCGTTCCTGATCTTTGCCGCCTTTGCCACGCTCGTCTTGATCGCCTATCGGCACCGCAGGGCGACGCAGACCGGCGCCGTGTTGCTGGCATCCGTGTGTTTCGCGATTCTCTTTCGGGAGATCGACTTCCGCTTCATGCACGCGCCTCTGCCCATGTCGCGCATCATGTCGGCCAGGGATCTGTCGCTTCTGATTATTCTGAGCCTGCTGGTGCTGTTCGTAGCCGGCCGCAAGTCGGACGTGCCGGAAATGCTGAGGCAGCTCCGCCAACCCTGCGCGCTGGTGCTGCTCGCGGTCGCTGCCCTGATCGCCACCGGCGAGTTGATCGAAGAGCTTGCCGGCAAGCAGCCGCTCGCGCTCTTGCTGGAGGAGATGGTGGAGCTCAATGCCTACGCGCTGCTGCTGGTTGCCGCGGTGCATTTTCCCACCGAGACCGGGGCGGTCTGTCGGCCAATACGCAGCCGGCGCCGACGCCTGCGTCCGGGTGCCAAGCTGCGCGACACGGCCCGATAGCTCTCCTTTCCGGCGAACCGGCCGACACATGCCTACGGCCGATCTCCAGAACGGCATCTGGATTGCCGATCGACCGGACGGTTGACTTCCGCTCGCGATCGTCGTTGCTGGTGGCGGTCGGCTCGTTCCCGTTGGTCGCGGCGACCGGCGACCCATGCAACGGCTGCATCCCCGCAGCCGGAGGAGAGCTATGAGCACCCGTCTTGTGGGGCGCCTCGTTTCGGCGGCGATATCATGCCCCTGGCACTGACCATGGGAGATCCAGCCGGCATCGGCCCGGATCTCGCGCTCGACGCCTGGGGGCACCGCGACAGGACCGATGTGCCGCCATTCATCGTATTGGGCGACCCGGATCTGCTGGCGGCGCGCGCCGCGACGCTGGGGCTCGATGTCCCCCTCGCGCCACTCGACAAGGCGACCGACGCGCGCGTCGCCTGGAACGAGGCGCTGCCGGTGATGCCGGTCCGGCTGGCGGAGCCGGTTCAGGCGGGCACACCGAATGCGGCCGCCGGGCCCGCCGTCATCGAGGCCATTGAGGCCGGTGTGGACATGATTCGAGCCGGAGAAGCCCGGGCGCTGGTCACGAATCCGATCAACAAGCACGTGCTTTATCAGACCGGTTTCCAATTTCCCGGACACACCGAGTTTCTCGCGGCGCTCTCCAAGCCCTGGAACGTCAACGTCCGGCCGGTCATGATGCTCGCCAGTCAGGAACTGCGAGTCGTGCCCGTCACCATCCACATCCCGCTCAAGAACGTCGCAGCGGCGCTCACCAAGGAGCTCATCACGGAGACCGTCGAGATCACCGCGCGGGGCCTACAGGGGTATTTCGGGATCTCCGCGCCGAGAATCGCCGTCGCCGGCCTCAACCCCCATGCCGGCGAGAGCGGCTCTCTCGGCGCCGAAGAAATCGAGATCATTGCACCCGCGATCCAGGACCTCGCCCTGCATGGCCTCCACGTCACCGGCCCTCATCCCGCGGACGCACTCTTTCACGAGGCTGCCCGGGCCACTTACGACGCGGTCGTTGCCATGTATCACGACCAGGCGCTGGTCCCGATCAAGACGCTCGCGTTCGATCGCGCCGTCAATCTGACGCTCGGCCTTCCCTTCGTGCGCACCTCGCCCGACCATGGAACCGCCTACGGGCTGGCGGGCACCGGCAAGGCGCGGCCGGACAGCCTCATCGAGGCGCTCAAGCTCGCCGGCGCCATCTGCGAGCGCCAGGCAGCGGCCGCGTGACCGCGGTCGACGGACTTCCGCCGCTGCGGGACGTCATCCGCGACCTCTCTCTCTCGGCGCGGAAGATGCTCAGCCAGAACTTCATCCTCGACCTGAACCTGACCCGACGGATCGCCCGCGCCGCCGGCCCCCTTGAGGGGGTGACCGTGCTCGAGGTGGGCCCCGGTCCGGGCGGCCTGACGCGGGCCCTCTTCATGGAGGGGGCGGAAAAGGTGGTGGCGATCGAGCGGGACGAGAGATGCCGCCCTGCCCTACAGCAGATCGCAGAGCGTTATCCCGGCCGCCTCGACGTTCATGTCGCCGATGCCCTCGAACTCGATCCTGCCCAGGCGATCGCCGGACCGTTCCGCATCGTTGCGAACCTTCCCTATTCAGTGGCGACGCCGCTGCTCGTGGGCTGGCTGACCGCGGAGCCCTGGCCGCCTGCGTTCGACCGAATGGTGCTGATGTTTCAACGGGAGGTGGCGGACAGGATCGTCGCCGAGCCCGGCGGCAAGAGCTACGGCCGGTTGTCGGTGCTCGCGCAATGGCGCACGGAGACGCGAATCGTCCAGCACGTCCCAGCCCGCGCCTTCACGCCGCCGCCGAAGGTGGCCTCGGCCGTCGTCGAGCTGGTTCCGAAACCGGCCCCTCGGCCGGACTGCCCGGCCTGGGCCCTGGAGACGGTCACCAGTGCCGCCTTCGGTCAGCGACGCAAGATGCTGCGCTCAAGCCTGAGACAAGCGACGCCGCAACCCGAAGCCCTGCTCGAACCTCTCGGCATCCCCGCCACGCTGCGAGCCGAGCAACTGAGCGTGGAGCAATTCTGCACCATCGCCCAGGCGCTTGCCGCGCGCGGTTAGAGGACGATCGCCCTCCACCCTTTCCGCCCCGGTAGTTTTGCCGGCCTGTCCTCCGGAAATGGCAACTTCATTGGGCAGAACAGTAATTTCTCCTTGTGGACAATACCTCAAATACGCCTCCCTTCGTATTTACGGCCATTTCAAGGCAGCGTTCTTAACGCCCATCAGTAGCCTCCGCTGGAATCTGACTTAGCAAGGCGCAAAACCGATTTGAGAATTTAACCACACCCGTCTCGATTTCAAAAAATATGCAAATTTGAATAGATTTTATTATACACGAAGGATTGCGATCTCCTTATAACTGACTGTTTAGATCAATATTTGTGCCAAAAACATCATTCCCTCCACATTCAATATGCCATCATCACAATCAAATAACAATCTACGATTACAAAAAGATCACAAACATCCACCCAGAAACTGCACACCCAGTATCCAAAAAAATTCTTCGCTCATTTACATTCGAGAAACTGATGTTGCCTATTGTGAAAAAAGCTGAGGTCGGTCTCACTCTACAACTTGATGCGGGGGCTCGCTTTACAATTCTAGGTTGAGTTTGCCTTGCAATTTGAGGTTGGTCTCACTTTGCAACTTGAGGAAGAGGATGCGTCATGAAATCCGTTCGTCGAATCATCTCAAAGGCCGCAGCGACAGGACTGTCGGCCGCTTTCGCCTCGCTGTTCGCCGTGTCGACAGCCTACGCCATCAATGTCGGCGTGGTCTGGAAGGGCAAGTCCGGCATGGCGGAACGTGTTCTTGCCGGCTTTCAGGAACGCCTGGACGAGGCGTCAGTGGGCATCAATGTGGAGCTGCACAAGGCCGTTCCCTCGGCTGAGAAGCTCGATCAGATCGTCAAGTCCTATGAGAACTCCAAGCAGGGCATGCTCGTTCTGCGGTCGAACGGTGCGAAGTATCTCAGCAAGAACCCGCCATCCATCCCGGCCTTCATCGGGGCAGCCAACCATCCGAAGGCGCTTGGCGTCATCCGCAATCTGGACGCTCCGGAGGGCAAGGTGACCGGCGTGACTTACTACATCCCGCTGGAAGGTCCTTTGCAGAGCTTCATGGCCATGGCGCCGGGCGTCGAGTCGTTTCTGTTGCTCAGCCAGACCGGCCACCCGGCCTCGGCGATCGATTGGAAGGGCACCAAGAAAGCCTGCGATGCCATCGGCATTCGGTGCGGCCAGGCCTACGCCGCCAATCATGATGAGCTGGCAGCCGTAATGGCGCGCGAAGCCGGCAGCTACGATGCCTTTATCCTCGGCAATCAGGCCAATATCTTTGCCGGCACATCTCTGGTCATGAAGGCTGCCGGCAATAAACCGGTCTTCTCCTACGCCGAGAAAGGCGTTGACAACGGCGCGCTTGGCGGCATTACGCCGAGCGACCACAAGCTGGGCCGCATGCTCGCCGACTCGGTCATCGCCGTCCTGATCAATAACGAGCCGATCGATCAGGTTCCGGTCAAGACCGATCCGGAGCCGAGCGTTCTTGTCAACATGAGGACGGCCGGGAAACTGGGTATCGAGATTCCGCTCGATGTTCTGAACTCGGCGAAGATTATCGAATAGCAGCACCAGGGGGCGAGCGGCCGGTCAGTGGCAGACCGGTCGCTTGCCCAAGTTATCGGAAGACACAACCGGACACCGGGTCGGTCACAAACCACGAGACAAACAGAGGCCTCAAACAAGGGTCGGCATGCGTCTGCAGCAGAGACTTGGGATGCTTGGCAAAGGTAAAGAGAGCGATGGATAGCAAGGCCACGGACAAGAATGCCCGCGGATTTCGGTTGGGTTTGGGGTCGAAGATCACGCTGATCGGTGCTGTCGCGCTGATGTTGGCGACCGTCCTGGTGACGATCTCGGCGGCGTTTCAACAGAACGACAGCATGATATCGGCGGCCAACCGGTCGAACGAGAAGGTCACGACACTGATTGCCGCCCAGCTCACGGCCGCCATCCGCTTCAAACAGAAGAAAGCGATCGCAGCCGCATTCACCGAAATGCTCGCAGATCCGGACTCGGGTCTCTCGAACTATCTGGTTCTCGACAAGGATGGCGCGGAAGTGACGTCTTCCGCGTCCAACGTCCTGACGGTGGCCGATCTGCCTGCCTTCATCAAAAGCGTGAACCTGGACACGCTCACCGGCCCGCTCGTAAACAGCACCAACGGCCATCTTCTGATCGCCGTGCCGGTCACGTTCGGGCCGAAGAAACAGCGCGTGGGCACGCTTGCCGTAAGCTGGAGCTACGCCGCCATTCATGCCGATGTCCGCAACGCCGTTCTCAGCGGCATAGCCATCGGCGTGGGCACCCTGTTGGTCACCATTCTGGCCCTGGTCTATCTAACCAACAAGCTCATCTCGCACCCTCTGTCGTCGATCAGTTCGACCATGCGCGAGCTAGCCGATGGAGAGACCGACCTGTCATTGCCCCACAGCATGCGCAGCGACGAGATCGGCGACATGAGCAAAGCCGTTCAGGCGTTCAGAGACAGCTACATCGAGCGCCAACGTCTGGAAAAGGAAAGCGTCAAGACCCAGCAGCACCGCGAGGAGCGGCAGGACCGCATCGCGGAACTGATCTCCGAGTTCGACGGCGAGGTCCAGCAGTCCCTCGAGGCGGTCAGTCTCAATTCCGAAGAGATGGAGCAGACGGCGAAAACCCTATCGAACATTGCCGATGAGACGTCCGGCCGCGCCACCTCCGCGGCCGCCGCATCGGAAGAAGCGTCCGTCAACGTTCAGGCCGTGGCCGCAGCGGCCGAACAGCTGTCCACCTCAATCGAGGAGATCGGGAGTCGGATCGTCGAGACGAAGAAGATCGTCGAGGAGGCCACAGAAGCCACCGGCGTCACGAACGACAAGGTAGCCAGCCTCGACATGTCAGCTCAAAAAATCGGCGAGGTCGTCAATCTCATTCAGGATATTGCCGAGCAAACCAACCTGCTCGCCCTGAACGCGACCATCGAAGCCGCGCGGGCCGGCGAAATGGGCAAGGGCTTTGCCGTTGTCGCCTCCGAAGTGAAAGAGCTTGCCAACCAGACATCGAAGGCGACCGAGGATATCTCCACTCAGATTTCGGACATTCAGGAATCGACGCGCGAGGCTGTCCAGGCCATTGACGCCATCGCCCATACCATGAGCGACGTCAACACGTTCACCTCCTCGATCGCCACTGCCGTTCAGCAGCAGGGCGCAGCCACCTCCGAGATCAGCCAAAACGTTCAACAGGCGGCAATCGGCACCCAGGGCGTGGCCAAGAACATGACAGGCGTAACGAGCTCGGTTACCGAGACCAACGAGTCCGCCGGTCAGGTTCTATCCGCATCGCGGCAGGTTGCCGATCAGTCCCTCAAGCTTCGCTCGACGATCTCCACATTCCTGGAGAACGTCCGAACGGCCTGAGGGCACGCCCTCCCCCTTCGCAATAGATGCCGGACCCCGATCGCACAGTCGGGGTCCGAACCGGCCATGGCCCCTCGGGCCGCCGAGCGCTAAAGCTCGCTCTGAATGCTCCGGACGAAGGCGTTGAGGCCGATGCCACGCTGCCGCTTCAGGCGTTCGGCGGACAGAATGGTGCGAATGGCCGCCAGGCTTTCCTCGACCTCGTGGTTCACGACCACATAGTCGTATTCCGCCCAGTGGCTGATCTCGGAGGACGCTTCGGCCATGCGCTTGGCCACGACCTCGGGCGGGTCCTGCGCCCGCTTCTTCAGGCGCTCTTCGAGCGCGCGCGCCGACGGCGGCAGAATGAAGACCCGCACCAGGTCGTTGCCGGCGCTTTCCTGGAGCTGCTGCGTACCCTGCCAATCAATGTCGAACAGCATGTCGCGGCCCGCGGCCAGCGCCTCCTCAACGGGCCCGGCCGGCGTCCCGTAGTAGTTGCCGAAGACCTCCGCCCACTCCAAGAGCTCGTCCCGGTCTCGCATCTGCAGAAACGTGGCTTCATCGACGAAGCGGTAGTCCTCTCCGTCGACCTCGCCCGGGCGCGGCGTTCGCGTCGTCACGGAAACCGACATCCTGATGTTCGGGTCGGCTTCGAGCAGAAGCCGGGAGAGCGTCGTCTTGCCCGCGCCCGACGGCGACGACAGCACCAGCATCAGGCCGCGGCGCGCAATATCGGTGCCCGGCTTACTCAATGTTCTGCACCTGCTCGCGCACCCGGTCGATCACCGCCTTTAGGGCAAGGCCGTCGCGGGTGAGTTGCGGGTCGACCGACTTGGAACAGATGGTGTTGGCTTCCCGGTTGAACTCCTGGGCCAGAAACTCCAAGCGACGGCCCACAGGCTCTTCTGACGCCAGCAGCTCACGCGCGGCCGCCACATGGGCGTTGAGGCGGTCGATCTCCTCGCGGACGTCCGCCTTCGCCGCCAGCAGCACGGCTTCCTGATGGAGCCGCTGCTCGTCGAGCTGAGCGCCGCTTTCCATCAGACGCGCGACCTGCTCTCTCAAGCGTTGGCCGATGGCCTCCGGCGTCCGTCCCGGGGCGGCTTCGACGGCGGCACTGAGCCGCTCGATCTCATCGACATGTCCCGAGATCACCTGCTCGAGACGTTGGCCCTCCTGCGCGCGCGCCGCGATCACGGCGTCGATGGCAGCATCGAGGTCGGCCAGCATGGCCTCATGTTGCCTGGCGACAGCGTCCTCGTCCTCCTCCGGCTCGACGAATTCCAGCACGCCCTTGATGGACAGGAGCCGGTCGATCGAGGGCGGTGCCGCGTCGATCATGCCGCCCGCTTTCGATACGGCCTGGAGGATTTGTGCGAAAGCGGCGTCGTTCAGCTTGATCTCGGCAGCGCCGTCCGGACGGCGCACGGTCAGCATGACCTGGCAACTGCCCCTGGCCAGCCGGGTCTTCAGCGCCTCGCGTACCTTCTGTTCGATCGCGTCGTAGCCCTGCGGCAGACGCAGCCTGACATCGAGCCCGCGGCCGTTGACCGTGCGAAGCTCCCAATACCAAGTCAGATCCCCCTGCCCGCCGTCGCGGCGGGAGAAGCCGGTCATGCTCTTAAGCGCCATGTGCCCCCAATCTGGCTAACGAAGGGTCGCCTCCGGCCCGCTGAACTGTGGCTCGGCACCGGTCCCCCGTCTATCGACTGTACTTGCTGCCGGTAACGCCAACAAGCGCCCGGCCGGGCCTCACATCCACGAGACTGCGGCCTTGCGCCCTGGCGCACGACGTGTCGAACCCCTGTCTAGCGCAACCGTGGGTTCCGCAGCGGAATCGGGACGCTCGGTCCCGTTGCGACCGGCTGAGCGCCATTCGATCCCGGCGCCGCTGGCTGCGCGCCCGTGACGGCCAGCCCCTGGAAGCCCCGACCGGACCCCGGCACCGTCCCGGGGACCGCCGCGGTTTGGGCGCCGCTCTCTTGCGCTGCCTGCTGCGCCGCCTTCGCCCGCTCGGCCTCGGCCTGACGCGCCCGGATCTCGCGCTCGATCACGCGCCAGCGGGCCACGTTCTTCCTGTGCCCGGCAAGGGTCTCGGCGAAGGCATGACCGCCGGTTCCATCGGCCACGAAATAGAGGTCGGAGGTCTCGGCGGGGTTCAGCACAGCTTCAATCGCAGCCCGGCCCGGATTGGCGATCGGCGTCGGCGGCAGGCCATCGATCCGATAGGTGTTGTAAGGCGTGTGTTTCTGCAGCTCGCTGCGCAGGATCGGGCGCCCGAGCGTGCCCCGGCCGCCGGCGATGCCGTAGATGATCGTCGGGTCCGATTGCAGACGCATGCTCTTCCTGAGACGGTTGACGAATACGCCCGCGATGCGCGCGCGTTCGTCGGCACGGCCCGTCTCCTTCTCCACAATCGATGCCAATGTGATCGCCTCATAGGGCGTCTTGTACGGCAGATTCGGCGCCCGCCCCGGCCATAGCCGCATGACATACTTGCGCTGTTCGGCCTGCATGCGCGCGATAAGGTCCTGACGCGACATGCCCCGCGTGTACTTGTAGGTGTCCGGCAGCAGGCTGCCTTCGGGCGGGATCTCGGTGATTTCGCCCGTCAGGTGCCGCGCCGCATTAAGGCGCTCCACCACCTGCTGGCTGGTGAAGCCCTCAGGCACCGAAACCTTGTGCAGCAAGGCGCGCCCCTGGACCAGCGTATCGAGCACCTGCCGCATGCTGGCGCCCTTGCGGATCTCGTACTCGCCGGCCTTGAGCTTCGCCTGCGCTTTGAAATAGATCACCGAGGCGGCGAAGATGATCCGGTCCCTGATGATGCCGTTGCGCTCGAGCCGCTCGCCGATCGCGTTCACACCCTCGCCCTTCGGGATGGCGATGACCGTCGAATGCGTGAGCGGGCCGGGCTTGTCGAACTGCACCTTGGCGAAATAGATCAGTCCGCCCAGACCGAGCGACGCCACGACGAGCAGCGTCATCAGGCCGTTCAGAACGATGAGCAGCGGATGTGAGCGACGGCGTTGGCCGCCACGCGGCCGTTCCGGTCCGCGCGCCGGCTCCAGCGCTTCCGCAGGACTGCGCGGGCGCATGGTCATCTGGCGGTCGTCGTTGGCGGCGATTTCCGCAAAGGAGCGGCCAACCTCCGCTTTCAACTGCATTTCCCTGTGATCCGGCATGTTCGGAGTAATGTCTGCGCTGCGCCCGCTTGCTCTCAAGGTTAAGGCAAATGTCGCAAGCCGTCGTCGACTCGGGGAACTCTAGCTCCAATTATGGCAAAAGCGCGGAGGCTAAGCGAGACGGTCAGGCGTCGTAGCGCCGAAGGATCAGCGAGGCATTCGTGCCGCCGAAGCCGAACGAGTTGCTGAGCACCGTGTTGATCTCCAGCTCGCGGCGTGTGTGCGGCACGAGATCGATGGCCGTTTCCACGGACGGCTTATCCAGATTGAGCGTCGGCGGCGCCACGTTGTCGCGTATGGCGAGCGTCCCGAAAATCGCTTCGACGGCACCGGCGGCGCCCAGCAGATGACCGACGGCGGATTTCGTCGAGGACATGGCCAGCTTGCCCGAGGCGTTGCCGAACAGGCGCTCGACCGCGGCCAGCTCGATCTCGTCGCCCATGGGCGTCGAGGTGCCGTGCGCGTTGACATAGTCGATGTCGGCCGGCTCGATGCCGGCCCGCTTGACCGCCGCCGCCATGCAGCGATAGGCGCCGTCGCCGTCCTCGGCCGGCGCGGTGATGTGAAAGGCGTCTCCCGACAGGCCGTAGCCGATGACCTCGGCATAGATCCTCGCGCCACGCGCCTTCGCGTGCTCCAACTCCTCGAGGACCACGATCCCCGCGCCCTCTCCCATCACGAAGCCGTCGCGGTCCTCGTCGTAAGGTCGCGAGGCGCGCTGCGGCTCGTCGTTGAAATGCGTCGACAGGGCGCGGCAGGCCGCGAAGCCGGCCATGGAGATTCGGCAGACCGGCGACTCGGTGCCGCCCGCCAGCATAACGTCGGCATCGTCCAGCGCGATCAGGCGGGCAGCATCGCCGATGGCATGCGCGCCTGTGGAACAGGCCGTGACCACGGCATGATTCGGCCCCTTGAACCCGAAGCGAATGGAGGCATAGCCCGATGCCAGATTGATCAGCCGCCCCGGAATGAAGAATGGGCTGACCCGGCGAGGGCCCTTCTCGGCCAGCAAGAGCGACGTCTTCTCGATGCCTTGCAGGCCGCCGATGCCCGAGCCGATCAGAACGCCAGTGCGGACCTGGTCGTCATAGGCTTCCGGCCGCCAGCCGGCATCGTTGACGGCTTCTTCCGCGGCAGCCATGGCGAAGACGATGAAGTCGTCGACCTTGCGCTGCTCCTTCGGCTCCATCCAATCGTCCGGATTGAAGGTCCCGTCGGAACCGTCCCCGCGCGGAATCTCGCAGGCCACCTTGCAGGACAGGTCGGAGACGTCGAAGGTCTCCACACGCTGCGCCGCATTGTGGCCGGCAACCAGCCGGGACCACGAGGCGTCTACGCCGCATCCGAGCGGCGACACCAGTCCCAATCCCGTAACAACGACACGTCGCATCAGTCGATCAATCGAGAAATCCACGCCGACGGTTGTCGCGCATCTGGTCTGGTTTGCGTTCGCGAGGCAGGTCTGTCAAGCCGCCGGCTCGGCCGAAGGAGATGGAGGGAGCCGCTCAGGCGGCGTTCTTCTGCAGAAACTTGATCGCGTCGCCGACCGTGAGGATGGTTTCTGCCGCGTCGTCCGGAATCTCGCAGCCAAACTCCTCCTCGAACGCCATGACGAGCTCGACGGTGTCCAAGCTGTCGGCGCCGAGATCGTCGATGAAGCTGGCGTTGTCCGCGACCTTTTCCGCTTCAACGCCCAGGTGCTCGACGACAATCTTCTTAACGCGCTCTGCTATATCGCTCATAGTTTCGCCTCACAATTGCTTTGCATTAACGCCATTCCCTACGCGGCCTCTGAGCGGAAGCGAGGTCGCGCGTTGTTTGTCGAGCGGCTGTTCCAGCGGTCCGTAGCGATCGGGAAGGCTTGGGACCCGTGTTCCCCCCATAAAGACGGCGCTTGGTAACACACTTTGTTTCGGTTGACCAGAACACCTGTAGACCCGGCTTTGAGCCCTGAAAACACTGAAAAACCCGGCTCTGGAGCCGCGCGATTCGGGCCGCTCACACCATCACCATTCCACCGTTCACATGGATTGTCTGACCGGTCACGTAGCGGGCGCCCTCGCTCGCCAGATAGACGGCCGAAGCCGCGATGTCGTCGGGGACGCCGAAGGTGCTGGCCGGGATCGCGGCGGCGATGGTCTCGATCTGTTTCTCATTGAGCGCTCCGGTCATCGCCGTCTCGATGAAGCCCGGCGCGATGCAGTTGGCGGTGATGTTCCGGCTCGCCACCTCGCGGGCCAGCGACTTGGTCATGCCGATCAGCCCCGCCTTGGATGCGGCATAGTTGCCCTGCCCCGGATTGCCGATGATGCCGCTGATCGAGGAGATGTTGACGATGCGGCCGTAGCGCCGGCGCATCATGCCTCTGAGGGCACCGCGACTGAGGGTGAAGACGGCCGTCAGATTGACCGCGATGACATCGTCCCATTCGTCGTCGCGCATGCGCATGAACAGGTTGTCATGGGTGATGCCGGCATTGTTCACGAGAATGTCGAGCTGGCCGAGGGCCTCCTCAGCCTGCCCCGCCAAGGCATCGACCGCAGCACGGTCGCGCAGATCGCAGGGCAGCACGTGCACGCGCTCGCCGAGCTCGCCGGCAAGCGCCTGAAGACGCTCCGCGCGCGTGCCGGAGATCGCCACGGTGGCACCGTGCTTGTGCAGCGCGCGCGCCACGGCGCCGCCGATTCCCCCCGTGGCCCCGGTGACCAGGGCACCCTTGTCCGTCAGATCAAACATGCGGGGTCGCTCCTTTCCCTAGGCGGCCGTTCGCAAGGCTTCGGCGGCCGTTTCGATCTCACCCGCCGTGCCGATCGGCTCCGCGCCGAGCGAACGCTCTATGCGCCGCGCCAAACCGGTCAGAACGCGTCCGGCACCGACTTCGTAGAGCGTCTGCACGCCCTCGCCCGCCATGAAC
>JAKSBI010000516.1 GCA_022361215.1 Hyphomicrobiales bacterium
CCGGGCGCCCGCGAAGAAGGCCGCGGCCAAGCCGCCGCCAAGCGACCTGCCCGAGGCGGATCAGGCGCTGCTCGCACGGCTGAAGGCGCTGCGCCTGGCGCTGGCTCAGGCGCAGGACGTGCCGGCCTATGTCATTTTCTCCGACCGTTCCCTCGAAGACATGGCCCGGCGCCGGCCCCGCTCGCGCGAAGACTTCGCCGAGGTGCACGGCGTCGGCGCCGTCACGCTGGAGCGGCGGGGCGACATGTTCCTGGCGGCCATCGCCGAAGAGGACGAAGCGGCTTAGGGCCTAACCCACATCCTCCTTGATCATGTCCGCCGCCTTCTCGGCGATCATGATCGTCGGCGCGTTGGTGTTGCCGGAGACCAGCGTCGGCATGATCGAGGCGTCGACCACGCGCAGGCCCGAGAGCCCGCGGACGTTCAGCCGGTCGTCGACCACCGCTTTGGGGTCGGAGCCCATCTTGCAGGTGCCGACGGGGTGATAGAGCGTCTGGCCGTTGTCGCGCGCGAAGGCGAGCCAGTCCGCGTCGCTCTGCACCTCCTCGCCCGGCGTCATCTCGAAATCGCGGTGCTTGTCCATCAGCGGGTGCTTCACGATCTCGCGCACCATCTTCATGCCGGCGACGAGGCAGTCCTGGTCCACCTGCTCCGCCAGGAAGTTGGGCCGGATGGCGGGCGCCGCGAACGGATCGGACGAGATGGCGTGTATGGAGCCGATGGACTCGGGCCTGAGCTGGCAGACCGCCACCGTCATGCCCGGGAACCGGTCGAACTTGCGGTCGCCCGGATCGGCGTAGCTCGCATGCACCAGGTGATACTGCACGTCGGGGCTCGCCAGCTCGGGCTTGGTCTTGACGAATCCGTGGGCGACGGCGGCACCAAGCGTGAGAATGCCGCGGCGGAACAGGACATAGTTGAGCAGCTCCTTGACGAAGGTCAGGCCACGGGTCTGCTCGTTGAGCGTGATCGGCAGCTTCAGGCGCCAGTTCATGCGCGGCGCATAGTGGTCGCGCAGGTTCTCGCCGACGCCTTCCAGCGCGTGCCGCACCTCGATGCCGAGGGACTTGAGCAGCGCCGGCCGGCCGATCCCCGAAAGCTCCAGGAGCTGCGGCGACTGCACCGCGCCCGCCGACAGGATCACCTGCCGGCCCGCGCGCGCCTCGCGTGCCTGCCCCTTCACGGTGTAGGCGACGCCGACCGCTCGCTTGTCGTCCAGGAGGACGGAGGTGGCATGGGCGCCCGTCTCGATATGCAGATTGGGCCGGCTGCGGACCGGCTTCAGATAGGCGTCGGCCGTGCTCCAGCGCTTGCCGCCCTTCAGCGTGCACTGGTAGTAGCCGAAGCCCTCCTGATCGCCGCTGTTGTAGTCCGGGTTGCGCTCATGGCCGCTGGCCACGGCGGCATCGATGAAAGCGTCGGGGACCTCCGGACGCTGCGTGGTGTCGACCACGTTGAGCGGCCCGCCGCTGCCGCGCACCTCGCTGCCGCCGCGCTCGAAGTTCTCCGCCTTCTTGAAGAAGGGCAGCACCGACTCGTAGGACCAGCCCCGATTGCCGAGCTGGGACCAGGTGTCGTAGTCGAGCGGCTGGCCGCGCACATAGATCATGCCGTTGATGGAGCTGGAGCCGCCGAGCGTCTTGCCGCGCGGGATGCCGATGCGCCGCCCGTTCACGTTGTCCTCGGGCTCGGTCTCGAAGCACCAGTTGTAGCGCCGGTTGTTCATCAGCTTGATCCAGCCGACGGGGATATGGATCCACATGCTGTCGTCCTTGCCGCCGGCCTCGAGCAGCAGGACCCTGGTCTTCGGGTTCTCGGTCAGCCGGTTGGCGAGCACGCAGCCGGCGGAGCCGGCGCCGACGACGATGTAATCGTATGTGGCCGTCATGACCTAGTGAACCAGTCCGAAGATCTCGCGCGCTTCGGCGGGGCTGGCCACCGAGGCGCCGAGGATCTCGACGATGCCCACCGCCCGCTCCACCAGCGCGCCATTGCCGGGCGCGAGCTCACCGGGTCCGAGATAGAGGTTGTCCTCGAGCCCGACCCGCACATGGCCGCCGAGCAGAACCGTCTGCGCCGCCATCGGGAACTGCTGGCGCGAGATGCCGAAGGCCGACCAGGTCGCCCCCTCGGGCAGGGCGTTGCGCATGTGCAGCATGGTCTCCGGGTTCGCCGGCGCGCCGTAGGAGATGCCGAGGCAGAGCTGGAAGAGCGGCGGCGCGGCCACATGGCCTTGGGCGATCAGCGCCTTGGCCAGCTCGATATGCCCGACGTCGAAGACCTCGAGCTCGGGCTTGACGTTGGTCGCCTTGGCCCGGTCCGCCATCTCGCGCAGATGCGCCGGCACGTTCATGAAAACCTGCTCGCCGAAGCTCATGGTCGCGACATCCAGGCTGCACAGCTCGGGCTTCAGCGCCTCGATGTGGCGCATACGCACGGCAGGCGCGGCAAGTGTCGTCCCCTCGCCCGGCACCTGCGGGTCGTCCGGCCCGGGCACGAAGCGGGCGCCGGGCCCGGTGGTGAGATTGATCACCATGTCGGCGCCATTGCCGCGAATGCGCTCGACCACCTCGGTGTAGAGGCCCTGCTCCATGCTGGCCTTGCCGGTCTCCGGGTCGCGCACATGAATGTGCACGACCGCCGCGCCGGCATTGGCGGCCTCGATGGCCGAGTTGGCGATCTGCTCCGGCGTCACCGGCACGGCCGGGCTCTTCGAGACGCTATCCGCGCCGCCGGTCAGCGCGCAGGTGATGACGACTTTTCGGCTCATGGACGGTTCCCTCCCAAAGCTCGCCGGATCGTTGTCCGACGGCTGCTTTTACCGTCCCTGGCCGCGGGAGTCCAAAACAGGCCGAGATGACCCCTGCGCAGCGCCTCGCCGAGAGCGCCGGGCGCGCCCGGTCAACCGAGCGGCAGCCGGTCGTTCTTCTCCAGGAGACGCCGGCCCGCCTCGGTGACCGAAACGACGGTCCCGCAATCGGGCACACGCTCTCGCACGACCAGCCTCCGGTCGACCGCGTCTTCCCAGACCGTCAGCCTCGGGCACGACGTGCGCCAGGCGTCCATCACCTCCGTATAGGGCCGCGGCTCCCGCGCTACCCACTCGCAGAGATCCAGGATCAGGGGTTCGATGTCGTCTGCCATAGACCGGGTCCTCCATATGGGAGCAGGCCATCCCGGACCGCGAGGCTCGCGGGCCCCGGCCGGCGCCGCTCACGTTACGCGCTCGGATAGCATAGGGGGACAGACCGAGCCAGCTCGGCACAGGTCACCGCAGTGTAACAGGCTCGAAGCGGCTACCAGGGAATCTCGGTCCCGTCATAAGCGAGGAACGATCCCGTGCGGGAGGCGTCGCAGCCGTCGATGACGGCCAGGAGCCGGCGGGCGGCCTCCTCGGGCCGGGTTTTCGCGCCGTCGTCGCCGAAAGGCGCCGACAAGGGCGTCGCCACGGTGCCCGGATGCAGCGCCAGGCAGACGGCGTCCGGCCGCTTGCGCGCGATCTCGACAGCCGCCGTGCGCAGGGCCATATTCAGGGCGGCCTTCGACATGCGATAGGCGTACCAGCCACCGAGGCGGTTGTCGGCGATGCTGCCGACCCGCGCGGAGAGCGTTGCGAAGACACTCTTGCCCCGTCGCGGCAGCGCGGAATGGAAATGCTTCGCCAGCAACAGCGGCCCGATCGCATTGTTGGCGAACGACCAGACCAGCGCGGTCGGCCTGACGCTGTCCAGCGTCTTTTCCGGCAGCATGCTGTTGTCGTGCAGGACGCCCGTCGCGTCGACCAGCAGGTCGACCGGACCGCTTGCCTTCAATACGGCGGCGGCGGCCGCGATGGACGGCTCGTCCGTCACATCCAGCGAGGGAACCGAGTTACGGCCCAGGCCGGTCACGCCGCCGCAATGGGCGTCGGCCTCGAGCAGTTCGACGAAGGCACGGCCCAGACCGCCCGAAGCGCCGACGACAACCGCCCGATAGCCGGACGGCAGGCTCGTCATGGACGGCGCCGTGTGCGCCATGGTCCTGCACCTGATCCTGTCGCTCACAGGTTCCGTCCTCCGGTATCCAAATCGGCACCCCGGCGAAACGCCTGGATGAAGTTCACGCTCGGATTCCCCGTCATCTTGAACTTGCCCGTGAGCAGATTGAGGGCCATGCCCGCCAGCTCCATCTCGTGCAGGCCATGCGGCGCCAACTCCGTCCGCAGCTCCTCGGGGCGAATGAACTTGCGCCAGTCGTGCGTGCCGCGCGGCAGCAGACGCAGCACGTACTCGGCTCCCACGATGCCGAACAAAAACGATTTCGCCGTACGGTTGAGCGTCGCGATCACCAGCACGCCATCGCTGCGAACGAGCTCGGCGCACGCGGCAAGGAACAGCGGGACGTCCCCGACATGCTCCACCACTTCGAGCGAAAGCACGACATCGAACCGCTCCCCGCTCTCCGCCAGCTGCTCCGGCAGCATATGGCGATAGTCGACCGCAACGCCGCCGGCCCGCGCGTGCCCGCGGGCGATCTCGATATTGCGGCCGGAGGCATCGATGCCCACCACGTCGGCGCCCAAGGCGGCCAGCGGCTCGGCCACGAGCCCGGCGGCGCACCCCACATCCACGAGCCTCAGACCCGCCAAAGGGCGTTCGCCTCCGCCGTCGAGGCCGGTCCATTCCGGCAGTCGCGCCGTCAGATAGGCCAGGCGAGCGGCGTTGAAGCGATGCACCACTTTGAAGGCGCCGTTGGGCTTCCACCATTCGTGCGCCAGTGCGGAGAAACGCGCGACCTCCTCGGAACTGGCCGAGCACCGGTCGAGCTTGAAGTCGGTGATGACGTCTTTGCGCAGCATGCGGCGTTCGCTTGATCGGGCCTGCGACAGAACTTTTCATACATGGGACATTACGTCCCATCCATAGTACGAATTACCAAGGCGTGCCGATCAGCACAAAGACCGAAATCGGCCGCAATATGTTGAGCAGGTCGTTACCGTCGGTGCCATGCTGACGCACCCTTGCGCGTGTCCTGCATTGACGCGGCGGCAATCTCTCTTCGAATATGCAACGGGAACCCTATGACGAGGTGTCGGTCTTGCCTAACCGATTGATTGTTCTCGCGTTCGCCGGCGCGCTCGCCGCCGCACCGGGGATGCGCCCGGCCGTTGCCGAGACCGTCACGGTGTTTGCCGCGGCGAGCCTCGGCACTGCCCTCGAAGAGATCGCCGTCCGCTACCGTGAGGCCACGAAGGCTCGGGTGCGCTTCTCCTTCGCCGCCTCGTCGACCTTGGCGCGCCAGATCGAGGCCGGCGCGCCCGCCCAGATCTTCGCTTCGGCGAACCAGCGCTGGATGGATCATCTGGCCAAGACCGGCCTGATCGCGCCCGAAAGCCGGGTGAGCCCGATCGGCAACCGGCTGGTTCTGATCGCGCCGGCGGACAGTCCCCTCGATAGGGTCCGGATCGACCGGTCGCTGGATTTCACCGGATTGCTCGGCCGGGACGCACGGCTCGCCGTCGGGGACCCGGCGCACGTGCCTGCGGGGCTCTACGCCAAACAGGCCCTGCAGAGCCTCGGGCACTGGCAGCGGCTCGAGCCCAGGCTGGCCCGGGCCGACAATGTGCGGGCCGCGCTGGCCCTGGTCGCGCGCGGCGAGGCGCCGCTCGGCATCGTCTATGGGACGGACGCGAAGATCTCGGACAACGTCAAGGTGCTCGGCGCCTTCCCGGACGGCAGCCATGCGCCGATCGCCTATCCCTTCGCAATCCTGAACGGCGCCAAGACGCCTGAAGTACGGGCCTTGTTCGCATTCATCACCGGGGCGCCGGGACGTGCGGTCTTCCGGGCGCACGGCTTCGCGAGCGATTGAGCGCCATGCTTGGCTGGCTCAGCGAAGGCGAGATACAGGCACTGCTGCTGAGCCTGCGCATCTCTCTGGTCGCGGTGGCGGCGGCGCTGCCCTTCGCGGCCGCGGCGGCCCTCGTGCTGGCGCGGCGCAGCTTCCCCGGCAAATCGCTGATCGACGGGCTCGTGCATCTGCCGCTGGTGCTGCCGCCCGTGGTCATGGGCTACATCCTGCTGATCACCCTCGGGACCAAGGCGCCGCTCGGGGCCTGGTTGCACGAGTATCTGGGTCTGCGCTTCGTTTTCAGCTGGACCGGCGCGGCACTGGCGGCTGGCATCGTCACCTTCCCCTTCCAGGTGCGCGCCATCCGTCTGGCGCTGGAGGCCATCGATCCAGGCCTCTCCGACGCCGCCGAGACGCTGGGCGCGGGACCGCTCGACCGCCTTGCCACCATCACCCTGCCGCTGGCGCTGCCGGGCATCCTGGCCGGCGCCATCACCGCCTTCGCGGCGAGCCTCGGCGAGTTCGGCGCCATCATCACCTTCGTCTCGAACATCCCCGGCGAGACGCGCACCCTGCCGCTGGCCATCTACACGGCGATCCAGACGCCGGGCGGCGAAGCGGCCGCCGCGCGGCTGGCAGGGCTCTCCATCGCGCTCGCGCTTGCCGGCCTCGTGCTCTCGGAGCTGGCCGCCCAGCGCGTGCGGACCCTGACAGGCCGATGAGCGTCGAGATCGCCATCGCCCACCGCTTCGGCGACTTCGCCCTCGACGTCGATTTCGTGGTCGACCGGCCGGGCATCACCGCGCTCTTCGGCCCCTCGGGCTCCGGCAAGACGACGACCATCGACGCCGTCGCCGGACTGCTCAAGCCGGACCGGGGCCGCATCGCGGTGAACGGCGACACCCTGCTCGACACCGCCCGCCGGATCCATGTGCCGCCGCGCAAGCGCCGCTTCGGCTACGTCTTCCAGGACGCGCGGCTCTTTCCGCATCTCTCGGTGCGCAGCAACCTCCTGTTCGGCTGGAAACGGGCGCCGGACCGGGCGCCGCAGGCGGAGGTCGACCGGATCGTCGCGCTGCTCGGCCTCGGGCACCTGCTGGCGCGTGCACCGCGCACGCTGTCCGGCGGCGAGCGCCAGCGCGTGGCGCTCGGCCGGGCGCTGCTCTCGAACCCGGTGCTGCTGCTGCTCGACGAGCCGCTGGCTGCGCTCGATCAGCCGCGCAAGCTGGAGATCCTGCCCTATCTCGAGCGCCTGCGCGACGAGGCCAGGACGCCGATGCTCTATGTCAGCCACTCCATCGACGAGGTCACACGTCTCGCCGACCGCATGATCGTCCTGAACGACGGCGAGATTGCTGCCGAGGGCTCGGTGTTCGACATCATGTCCCGCCTGGATCTCTTCCCCTTGACGGGCCGCTTCGAGGCCGGCGCCGTGATCGAGGCACGCGTCGCGGCGCATGTCGAGGCTCACCACCTCACCGAGCTCGCCTTCAACGGCCAGAGCCTCTACGTGCCGCGTATCGATGCGCCCCCCGATACGCCCGTGCGCA
This sequence comes from Hyphomicrobiales bacterium, assembly GCA_022361215.1. Classification (GTDB taxonomy): domain Bacteria; phylum Pseudomonadota; class Alphaproteobacteria; order Rhizobiales; family Methyloligellaceae; genus JAKSBI01. Next base: position 7,380 of record JAKSBI010000516.1, read on the forward strand.
TGCGCATCCGCGCCCGCGACGTGACGCTGGCGCTCGACCGCCCGACCCGGATCAGCGCCAACATCGTGCTGTCGGCAAAGGTGGTGGAGATCCGCTCCGACCCCGGCGCGCACGCCGACGTGCAGCTCGCCTGCGGCAACGCCAAGCTGATCGCCCGTATCACCCGCCATTCGGTGGAGCGCCTGGAGCTCAAGCCCGGCACGCCGGTCTTTGCGCTGGTCAAGTCCATCACCGTCGACCGGCGCAGCCTTTCGACCGGCGGCGATCTCTAAAGCACGTCTCCCGAAAGTGGGGGCCGGTTTCGGGAAAAAGACATGCTTCAACAGAGAGCTAGGGCAGCTTGGCGCGAAACGCTGCGCCCCGCTTGATCCGGCTCTCGGTTCCATGCGACACCGGCTCCTATGAAAGTTCTCATCGTGGGGGCCGGTGTGGTCGGCCTCTCGACGGCCTGGGCGCTGGCGCGCGCTGGCCACGAGCCGGTGGTCTTCGACCAGGGGCCGATCCCGAACCCGCTCGCCGCTTCCTTCGATCAGCACCGCATGATCCGCTATCACTATGGCGATCAGACAGGCTACGCGCGCATGATGCACGACGCCTATGCCGCCTGGGAGACGCTCTGGGCGAACCTCGGCGCGCGGCACGGGGCCGAGACCGGCGTGCTCGCCATCTCGACCGTGCCGGGCGATTGGACGGACCAGAGCAAGGCGACCTTCGATGATCTCGGAGCGCCTTATCAGGTCCTCGATGCGCCTGAGGTCCATGAGCTCTACCCCCATCTGCGGGTGCCGGAGGAGGCCTGGGGCCTCCTGACCAAGGGCGGCGGCGTGCTGTTCGCCGACCGGATCGTCACGGGGCTGGCCCGGCATCTGTCGGAACGCGGCGTGGCGCTGAACCCGGAGACGCGGGTCACCGGTCTCGACGCCGAGGCGGCGACGGTGACGTTCGGCGACGGCACTCGGGCGACCGGAGATGCCGTGGTCGTGGCCGCCGGGGCCTGGATCGACAAGCTGTGCCCGAAGTTCGCCGGCACCACGCAATCGATCCGCTCGGTCGTCACCTACGTGGCGCCACCGGCGCACTTCGCGGACGCCTGGGCACGCGGCCCGGCGCTCTTCATTACCACGGGCCAGGGCACGCTCTATTGCCTGCCGCCGGTCGACGGCTGTGGCCTCAAACTCGGTGGCGCACCCCTGCTCGCCCCAGGCGATCCGGACGTGCCGCGCCACGTGACCGATGCCGAGGCCCAGCAGATCCTGGCGAGCTATGCCCCCTTCCTCAGGGACGCCGAGAGCTACGGCATCCAGGAGAGCATCGCCTGCTGCTATGCCGACAACGGCTTGAAACGGTTCGTCGTCGAGCGCGTCGGCCGGACGCTGATCGTCGGCAATTGCGGCGGCCGCATGTTCAAGTTCGGCGCGCTGATGGGGCAGGAAGTTGCCAGCGCCGTGGCCGACGGACGCAACATTTCGGGGCTCGCGGCCTGGGCGGCCGGCGCCCCGGCCAGCGACGCCGCAGCCGAGGCCTGACGTCGCCGGCACCGCAACGTAAATGTCAGCAGACCTTAAGGCTGCGTCGCCTGCATCGACGGGCGCTCATTGATCCCATCGAGCCATTGAGCAAGCGTGGGATGGGCGAACCGCCAGGCGATCTCCGGCAGACGGAAGTCGAGATAGGCAAGCCCGCAGGCGAGCGCGATGTCGCCCAGGTCGAAACCGTCGTCGGCCGTCTCGGCTCGGGGAAGGATCCGCTCAATGGCGCGGCGCTGCCGCTCCGTCCAGTGGGTCCACTGCGCCTCTGCCGGGCGGCGAGCCTCGATGACGATGCCGAAGGCCGCATCAATCAGGCCCTGGGCGAGCCCGATGCGCGCCATCGTCGACAGCCGTTCGCCGTCGACCAGCGCGCGGTCATTGCCGATCGCGTCGAGATGCTCGCAGATCGCCGTGCTCTCGCTGAGCACCGCGCCGTTATCCATGATCAGCGCCGGCACCCTGCCGACCGGCGCGAGCGCGTGCAGCTCCGCCGGATCGCTCCAGGGGTCCACCTCGCAGAGCGTGAGGCGGTCGGCCAGCCCTGTCTCATGGGCCGCGACCAGGACCTTGCGGGCATAGGGCGACGGCTTGTTGTAATAGAGTTTCATCGCTTCACGCCTCGAGGCTTACGGGGCGTCGTGGCGGTGCCCGCCACGGCAAGATCGAGCGCCAGCGCCAGCACCAGGGCCGCCGCACCGAGGGCAAACAGCGTCCCGTAGCCGATGCCGCTGGCGAACAGGAACGAGAAGCCGTAGGCCGCCCCGGCCTGGCCCAGCGCGAAAGCGGCGGTGGCGAAGCTCCAGGCCGCCTGCTGGCGCGAGGGATCCGGAACCAGCTCGCGGACGCGGCCGAGCACCAGCGGCACGACGCCGGGCACGAAGGCTCCAATGATCAGACTGGAAAGTACGAGGGCGACGACGCCGTCGGTGACGGCGAGCACCGCGACCGAAAGGGCCTGGACGGCGAACGCCAGCCGCAGCGTCGCCTTGAAGCCGATCCGATCGGCGAGCGCCCCGGCCAGCACGGCCCCCCCGATGGCGCCGATCCCGAAGACCACCCAATAGGCCGCGCCGATATCGAGCCTTTGCCCGAGCCCGCGCGCGACGAAATCGACCAGGAACACCATGTGCGGCACGAGCCCGACCGCGTTCAGACCGTACTCGACGTAGAGCGTGGCGAGCGCCGC
>JAKSBI010000835.1 GCA_022361215.1 Hyphomicrobiales bacterium
CAGCCCGCCATGAAGGATCGGATGGAGGAACTGGAACGCCAGAAGGCGGATGTCCTGGCGCGCATGGAACAGGCGCCCGAGGATGTTCCGGACATCCACCCCAACATCGCCGAAATCTATAAGGCCAAGGTGACCCAGCTAAGCGAGGCTCTGGCCGATCCCGAATTGCGCGATCAGGCCGCCGAGGCGTTCCGCACGCTGGTAGACGAAGTGGTGCTTGAGCCCGGAGACAAGCGTGGCGAGGTCAACGCCATCTTACGTGGCGAGGTGATGAACATCCTCGACATCGTTTCCGGTCGCAAAACCCGAAGCCGGTCCCAAATTATAACAAAAGACGTTGCGGGCCCTCGCAACCAACGATAGCAGCACCCGCCCATCCCCAGGATCGGCGGGTGTTTTGCGTCCGGCCGCCAACGTCAGAATGCCGGCATGGTCGCCCTTGAGCGCATGCAGACGAAAGCCTGGCAGGTCCCTGTCTTCAGGAGCGGATGAGGCGTCGAGCCGCGCCAGGATATTCCCCCGGTGTTCGGCATTGATGTTCTCTCCTCGCAACGCTCGTAGAACCGCTTGAGCGCTCTGCTTCTGAAGCTCCGTATCATATCCTTTATTGCAATCCTGTAATGTGCAGATTGTCAAATTTCGTGTCTCTGATTTTCTGCCACGGGCTTCCATATCCCTCGATTTCGATAGGCCGTCCGTACCAGCCCGCCTCCTTTCGCCGTTCCGGACATTTGATGCTGTTTCTGGCCGGGCGCGTAGCCCGGTCAACACCGCAGGGCGGTGTTCCCATCGCTCTGGCTCGGTGACAGGGCCGCCTGGCCGCCTCTTTTCGCGTCGTCAGGACCGAGAGCGAAAGGAGACAAGACATGACGAGCAGCAAAGGGCGCGGGCCGGATATCTACACCCGCATCACCAATCAGATCGTCGCCGCCCTGGAGCAGGGTGTGAAGCCGTGGAACGCGGCGCATGCGGCAGGGCACGTCTCGCGGCCCTTGCGTCATGCCGGTCAGCCCTATGCCGGGATCAACGTGTTGACCCTGTGGGCATCGGCGATGAAGCGCCACTACGCGGCACCCATCTGGATAACCTTCAAGCAGGCGCTCGAGTTGGGCGGCCATGTCCGCAAAGGCGAGAAGGGCAGCCCCATCGTCTACGCCAGCGCCATCGTCAAGACCGAGGAAGACGAGAACGGCGAAGACGAAGAGCGGTCGATCCCTTTCCTCAAAGCCTACACGGTGTTCAATGTCGAGCAGGTCGAGGGCCTGCCCGCGCATTACTATGCGACCGCGAACGCCGAGCCCAATCCCGACCGGCGTATCGCCCATGCGGAAGCCTTCTTCAAAGCCACCGGCTTCGATATCCGCCATGGCGGCGATAGCGCGTTCTACGTGCCGTCACTGGACTACATCCAGATGCCGCCCTTCGAGGTGTTCCGGGATGCGTAGAGCTACTATGCCACGCTGGCGCACGAAAGCACGCACGCGACTCGTCATGAGACGCGCCTTGATAGCGATCTCGGGCGCAAGCGTTTCGGCGACGAAGGCTATGCCCGCGAAGAGCTGGTGGCCGAACTCGGCGCGGCGTTCCTGTGCGCCGATCTGGGCTTGCGGCTCGACGACCATGCCTCCTACATCGCCTCATGGCTGAAAGTCCTGAAGAACGACAAGCGGGCGATCTTCACCGCGACTGCGACGGAAACCTTCACGACCGGGCTACTACTGGTCGTCGTCGAAGAGTAGTACCAGCAGCGCATGGACCCAGTTTTTCGGCGATGGCTTCCAGGACCCGGGCACCAAGACCAGCAACTACAATGCTCGTTGCGTCCGCCGTTGGGTTGGCTGCGTCAGTCCACCGGTTCTCCGAGGCGCGTAATCTTCACCACCCCGCCCGGAAAATGCGCAACAAGCTTCCAGTGTGCCGCGCATCGCTTCGATCGTCTCGCGCAAGGCGCTGACCTTTTGAAAGCCCGCTTAAAAGCTATCCTGCTGCCTCAACGATGCTTGGCATCCGATTGGAGGATCTGCATCACACGGGCGAAAGCGTCGAGAGTCTGCTGGCTCACATGGTGCTCGATGCCTTCGGTATCCGACTCTGCGGTTTGCGCATCGACGCCAATGGCAATCAGGAATTCCCGTATCAGCAGATGACGGCTGCGCGATTGCCGGGCGATTGCTTCGCCCTGCGCGGTCAGAACAAGAGGTTGATAGGGTCTCTCCTCGATCAGCCCCTCCGAGATGAGGCGCTGGACGTGGTTTGTCACGGTGGCATGGGACACGCCGAACCGCTCCGCCAGATGCCCGGTGCGCACCTCCGCCTGGGATTGCGAAAGCTCCGCGATCATCTCGACATAGTCTTCGGCGATCTCGCGACGATGCGCTTCGCGCACGCGCAGAAAGTTGCGTGCCTGATCGGCGACAGACGGTTCGCTTTCATTTCCCTGGGCCATTTGAGGCGGTTCGATGTGCATCGTTGCACCCTAGCCCCCTCATAGCTTGCGGGCAATAAACATTTAGCCTCGGCTAAATTCTGTTGACAAATTTAGCCGGGGCTAAATATTGTCCGACCGAACCAGCCGCGGACACGATCCGCATTTGCTCAAGGAACACGCTATGTCCGTTGCTGCAGCGACTCCTGCAAACCGTCGGGCGCCTGTGGGGGCGCGATCATGAACGCTCCGGAGCCTCCCAAGGATCCCATCCGTTTCGTGGCCGGAGACGATCGCTGGATAGAGCTCACGCAACAGGCCAATGCCGCATACACGAACCAGCAGGGCGAGGCGGTCGATGATCTTTACCAAAGCGCCCTGGAGGAAGCCGACAAGTTGCTGCGCAGTGCCGAGAAGGGGTCTGGGCCGGCGCAGGCGCCCGCAATTCTGGTCATCTCGCATCACAACCTTGCCGAATTGGCGCTCAAGCGAGGGCAGACGGACCGCGCAACTGCACACTACCAGGGCGCCTTCGACCGTCTGGTGACTCTGGCAGGAAACATGTCTGCGCCGCTCGAGCTGAGGGAAGCTTGCATGTCCCATCTCAGGATCGCGCTCGTTGCGCTGGTGGCCCACCTGCTGACCTGCGGTGCTCCGTCCAGCAAGCTCGCACGCGAGATCGAGCGGGCGCGCAATGCGGTGCATGCCGCGCGCGGCCGCCCTTGTTGACCGAAACCGCCGACACTTCGCCAAGACAGGAAGATAGCCGATGTTCTCACTCCCCGACTTGCCATACTCCATGGATGCTCTTGCGCCGGCCATGTCTGCCGAGACGCTGGAGTTTCACTATGGCAAGCACCATAAGGCTTATATCGACAAGCTGAACGAACTGATCGCGGGAACGCCGCTGGAAGACGCCTCGCTGGAGGAGATCATTCAACAGACCAGCGGGGGCGGCGTCGGAAGCCTGCTCTTCGATCAGGCTGGCCAGCATTGGAACCACACGCATTTCTGGCTTGGCATGCGCAAGGGTGGCGGCGGCGCGCTGCCGGGGCATCTGGAACGCCGTCTGATCAGCGACTTCGGCTCGATCGAGGCTTTCCGCGGAGAATTCACACAAGCGTGTCTGACGCAGTTCGGTTCCGGATGGGGGTGGCTTGTCTTCGATGGCGATAAGCTCGCCGTGACCAAGACCGGCAATGCCGAGACACCCATCGAGCAAGGGCATACCGCGCTTCTGACCTGCGACGTGTGGGAGCATTCCTATTACATCGACTACCGCAACCAGAGGCCGAAATATGTCGAAGCCTTCCTCGAAGAGCTTGTCGACTGGCAGGTCGTGGCCGACCGGTTGGAAGCCGTAACGAACTGATCTGAGATTCTTGATTCAAATAGGGGAGACCAGCATGCAACCGGATACGAAACTGCCGGGCGCCACGTTCCGCACGCGCGTCCGCGACGACACGACCGCCGGGCCCAATCCCTATGAGTGGCAGGACGTCACGACCGGCGAACTGTTCACGGGCAAGCGCGCGATCCTGATCGGCCTGCCGGGGGCCTTCACACCCACATGCTCGACCAGGCAATTGCCCGGCTTCGAAGAACGGGCGGAAGATTTCAGGGCTGAAGGAATAGACGAGATCTACTGCATCTCCGTCAACGACGCCTTTGTCATGAACAAGTGGGCCGAAAGTCTCGGCCTGAAGACGATCCGAATGATCCCGGACGGCTCGGGCGATTTCACGCGCAAGATGGGCATGCTGGTGCGCAAGGATAATCTGGGTTTTGGGCTGCGCTCCTGGCGCTATGCGGCCGTCGTCGAAGACGGAACCATGCGCGCCTGGTTTCAGGAGCCGGGTCTTTGCGACGACGCGGTCGACGATCCTTACGTGGCTTCGACGCCCGAGGCGGTGCTGGACTGGTTGCGGGGTGCCGCCAAAGCCGACGCAGCCTGATGACATCCGAAGCCGAGCCTCGCGAAAAGCTGAGGGCAGCCGGATTCCGGGTCACGCGCACGCGCCTGATCATCGGACACCGGCTCTGGAACGGGCCGGACAGCAGGCATGTCGATGTTGCTGCGCTGCATACCGACATCCAGGCTTCGGGTGAAAAGGTGTCTTTGGCAACGATCTACAACACCCTGCGCGATTTCGAGCGCGCGGGGCTCATCCGCCGGATTGCGGTCGCGTCGGACCGCATTTGGTATGATACCGATACCGGCAATCATCACCATTTCCACGACATGTCGGAGAACCGGCTCTTCGACGTGCCGGGCGCATCTTGTGAGCCCCACTCTCTGCCCGAGCCGCCCGATGGCTACCGCATCACAAAGGTCGATACCCTGTTCCATCTCGAAAAGGTGAGATGACCGGCGCGCTTGCTATCGACGGCCCGCAACCGTCGATATCAGCCGGGCAACAACGCCCGCCCCCAGGACGTCAAGTGTGCCTCGAAGCGAACGCCGAAGACCTCGGTGAGGATCCCGGAGGCCGCAATCTCTTCGCTCGTTCCGCAAACGACGACGCGGCCTTCGGCCATGACCGCGATGCGGTTGGCGAAGCGCAGCGCCAGGTTGAGATCGTGCAGCACGACAAGCGACGCAGTTTCAGTCCGACATTGGCGCAGGTACTGCATCGTCCGAAGCTGATGGGCTGGGTCGAGGCTGGCGATCGGCTCGTCGGCGAGCAGCAGGCTCGGCCCTGTGATCAGCGCCTGTGCGAGCAGAGCTCTGGCGCGCTCCCCGCCCGACAACGAGGCAAAGCGGCGCTCCAGAAGCTCGGACAGCTCTAGGTCCTGAAGCAGACCGCCCGACCTTGCCGGCGTGTCGCCGGCCGCGGGTGAGGGCCGTCCGATTGCGTTCCATCGGAGCGCCGTCAGGCCGCGTCGTTGACCGATGTCCAGGAGGTCGGCGACGCTGAGTTCCCAGTGCGGTGCGAAGAACTGCGGGAGATAGGCGACCCGGCGCGCCCTTTCGTGCGCCGGAAAGTCGGCGAGGGGGCGCCCTGCCAGTTCGATCCTGCCGCTCCACGCCGCTTCGATGCCGCCGAGACATTTGAGGGCGCTGCTCTTACCGGCACCGTTCGGGCCGACCAAGGCGAGCAGCTCCCCGGCGAAGACGTCGAGCGTGGCGCCGTCGAGTATCGGGCGGCCGGCTTTGGCGAGACGCAGGTCCGAAAGGCGCGCAAGGGGGCTGTGTGTGGCTATCGCCTCAGTCATCGGCGGCTGCGCCTTGCCAGCAGGAGCATGAAGAAGGGCGCGCCGATCAGGGCGGTCAGCAAGCCGAGCGGAATCTCCGCCGGTGGGAGGAGGCTACGTGCCAGACCATCGAGCAGAGTCAGGAGGATGCCGCCCACCAGCGCCGAGGTCAGAATGAGCGGCCCGTGACGCGGCCCGAGCGTCCAGCGAACGAGATGCGGCACGATCAGGCCGACGAAGCCGATCGTTCCGCCCCAGGTCACCGCGAGCGCGACGATGGCGGAGGCGAGCAAGGTCGCGATCATGACGAAACGCTCGACGGGCAGGCCCATATTGCGCGCCACTTCGTCGCCCAGGCCGAGAACGTCGAGGCCGTGGGCAAGCCGGCGCGCGGACACCAGCAGCAGCAGGCTCGCCAGAGCGACGAGGCCCAGCTCGCGCCAGAAGGGCGTCTGGATCCCACCGAGTGTCCAGGATAGCACGACCTGGAGGCTGATCGTCTCGTCGGCGAGCGCCAGCATCAGATAGCTGCGCAAGGCGCCGAGGAACGCCGCCATGGCGACGCCGGCCAACAGCAGGCCGGCGGTGTCGCGCACCTGGGCGAGGCGGGCGAGCAGGAGGACGCCAAGCGTCGCGCCGAAGGCGCCCAGAAACGACAAGAGCGGCAGCAGCAGGAGCGGGGCGACCGCTTGGAAGGCCGCGAGCCCCGGGACCAGCAGCGCGAGGGTGGCCCCGAGCGCCGCGCCCGGTGCGGTGCCGATCAGGAAGGGATCGGCGAGCGGGTTGCGGAAAATGCCCTGGAAGATCGCCCCGGCCGTGCCGAGCAACCCGCCAACCAGGAAAGCGGTCAGCACACGCGGCAGCCGCCAGTCGGCCAGCAGGCGGTCCAGGGGATGATCCCTCGCCGTTGACCGGAGAAGGTTCAGCACCCGGCCCGGGCCGAGCAGTTCCGGGCCGAGCATCATGGCGATCCCGATGGATAGGAGCACCGCGGCCATCAGGATCGCCAGCCAGACGGTCGGAATGCCGAGGATGCGCGTCATCCCTGGCTGGCCGGAACGAGGTCGGGGTGCAGCGCGCGGGCGACGCTGCGCACGCCCTCGACGACGCGGGGGCCCGGGATCAGGACCTGGCCGCGTGGTATCGCGTCGACCCGCCCGGCGGCGACGGCCGGGATGCCGTTCCAGTGGGGACGCTCGAGAAGGGCGGCGACATCCGCGTTGTTGCCGGCGACGAGGATGTGGTCGGGATCGGCGCGGAAGACGGCCTCGCCGCTGACCTGCGAGAGATTCGTGCGGTTGCCGAAGACGTTGAGGCCGCCGGCGTGGCGAAGGATGTCGTCGGTGTAGGTGCCGGGCCGGACCGAGTGGAAGCCGGCACGGCCGGCGGCACCGGTCTCGAAGTAGACCCGCTTGGGCGCCTGCGACGCGAAGCGCTCGGCCAGCGCCGCGAGTTCGTCTTCGATCGTCCGGGTCAGCGCCCGCGCCTCGGGCTCACTGCCGATCGCGCGCCCGACCAGACCGATGTTGACCAGGATCCGTGCCAGCGTCGGATGCTCGAGGACGAGCAGGGGAATGCCGGCTAGGCTCATCGGCCGCAACAGCTGGGCGGCGGCATGCCGCGCTGGAGTCAGGATAACGAGGTCGGCGCCGAGCCGGGCAATGATGTCCGGGCTGAAGCCGATACGGTTGCCGATGCGCGGCCGGTCGAGGATCTCCGGCGGGTAACGGGTCAGGCCGTCGATCGCGACGATACGCTCGGTGCCGCCAAGTGCCGCGACGATCTCGGTGTTGCTGGAGAAGACCGGCACGATGCGGGTCGGCGGACGGGCGATCCGGACCCGCCGGCCCAGCGCGTCGGTCACCTCGCGCGGCCAGTCGTCGTGCCGGGCCGACGCCGCCGAGCGACGTATCGTCGTCGTTGCGGCGAGGCTTCCGGCCGCGGCGGCCAGCAGGCGGCGTCGCGTGAGAGTCATCAGAAGCCGACTCTCATGCCGGCGAAAAAGAAGCGTCCGCGCATCGAGTTGCCCCGGCCGCCGTTGGAGGCCGAGGGATCGGAGATGTAGGGCTGCTTGTCGAGGGCGATGAAGATCGGGTGCTCGTTCTTGTCGAGCAGGTTGTCGATCCCACCGTAAAAGGTGATCCGGTCGGCCACGTTGTAGTGGCCACGCAGATTGAAGACCCAGTAGGAGTCCTTGCGGTGCACATAGTCTCTGGCCGGCTCGGCGCTGCCCAGCAGCCGCTCCTCCGTGTCGTAGTACATCGGCCCGTTGAGCAGGCCGATCAGCGTGACGCCCCAGCTGTCGCGCCACTCGTAGCCGAGCCGGAAGGCCGCCTGGTATGCGTTGAAGCGCTGCAGCTTGTCGGCATGCGGGCCACTGTCCTGGCGGTCGATGCCGTCGGCCCGCATCTTGAAGTTCCAGGTGCCGTCGGCGCCGAAGGTGAGACGCTGGCCCGCCAGGCCAAGCCAGGGCGCGACGTTGAACTGGGTCTGCACCTCGATGCCCTGGACCCGTGCCTGGCCCTCGGCATTGACGTACTGTGAAATGTCGTCACTGGTGCCGGGGCCTCGGGCATCGATTACTTCTCTGGTCATCCGGTGCTCGATCGTCTGATCGAAAACGGCGACGTCGAAGAAGAGGTTGCCGGGCACATAGGTCAGGCCGATCTCGAACTGCTGGCTCTGCTCGGCATCGAGGCTGGGATTGCCGCGGGTAATGCGGTTCGGCGCCAGCACCGGCGAGAACTCGCCAGCCAGCTCGCTGCCGGTCGGTGAGCGGAAGCCCGTCGCATAGCTGGTCCGGGCCTTGAGGTCGGGCAGAACCGCGTAGGCAAGGCCGACGCCGTAGGTCGTGCCGTCGAAGGTACGGTCGGTCTCGCCGCCCAGGTTGACGTTCGGCGTGTCCTGCAGGCTGATGGCGTTCCGGGTATAGCGTACGCCGGCTCGCCCGGTCAGCCGATCGTCGAAGAAGGACTGGATGAGCTCGGCATAGCCGGCGGTCAGCAGGTTGTCCTCGTTGTTGTCGTACGGCGCGACCTGTGCGATCGGCGCGCCGCTGACGGAGGTCCGGTCGCGGGTGCTGCGCAGGCGGGACTGCTCGCCATCGAAGCCGAGAAGCAGCGCCGTGGCCTCGGTCAGATGGAGTTCCGATGTCAGCCTCAGGCCATAGGCCGTGAGCTCCCGGCGATTGTCGTCCGTATCGACCCCGGCGGCTTCGGAGCCCCAGTGGAAGGAGTCGACGTCACGGAAGGCATAGAGATGGGCATTGAGGTCGATGCCATGATCTTCCAGCATGCCCGCGTAGATCAGCTCGACCGACTGGTTCCAGCGGTCGCCGGTGTTGTCGTAGTCCCAGGAGGAGCCGCGGAACCCGACGTCATAGACACCGTCGGTGCGTACGGTGAAATCCAGCCGGTGATTGGGGGCGAGGTCCCAGTTGAGGGCGGCGAGCGCGCTGCCCCGGTTTGACGAGGTGTTGATCTGCGTGGAGCTGCCGGAGCCGCCGTCATAGTCGCCGCTCGTCATGCCGCTGGCGCCCACATAGCCGGCGAGGTTGTCGGAGAAAGCGGTGCCGTACTCCGCCGTCATCTGGCCGTACTGGTAGCTACCCCCCTCGATTGAGGCCGTGCCGCCTTCGACGCTGCGGCCGTTGCGCGTGATCAGGTTGATGACGCCGCCCATCGCCTGGTTGCCGTAGGCGACCGAAGCGGGGCCGCGGATGATCTCTATGCGCTCGAGCTGGTTTGTCGACAGCTTGGACAGGTTCGCCGAGCCAGCTCGGCGGCCGTTCAGCAGCACCAGCACCTGGCCCCGGTAGTCGCGGCCCTGGCCGTCGCTGCGCGCGCCGCGCAGGGTGATCGAGGTCTGACCCGGCGTCCAGTTACTGAAAAAGCCGACGGCGCGCTCCTTCAGCAGCTCGGTGACCGAACTGCTCTGTGATTCTCGGATTTCTTCCGCGCCGATCACCTGAACTGTGCTCGCGATCTTGCCGAGCGGCTCAGGGCGACCGCTTCCGGTCACGACGAGCTGATCGAGGGTGGTGACCCCGCTTTCGGTTGCCGCCTGCTGCGCCCGCGCGGCCGCCGGGCTCAGCAGCGCTGCCGTCAGCACCGCGATCAGAAAGGCGACAGGCGCGTTGCGGCGCCCGGCGTGAATGGCTAGCATGTCATTCTCCCACCTGCAGGAATAGTGTCGAATCCTCTGTAGACGGATGTTATAACATAACATTTTCCGGGGTGCGCAAGCCCTAAGATCGCGGTTCGCTTTTGAGGGCTGGGCGCGCGTGCCGCTAAGTGGACGAGGAGAGGTGATGGGGGAGCTGGCCGGCTGGATGGCGCCGTCGGCGTTCTGGAAGCTGGCTTTCGCCCAGGCAGCCGAAGGCGACAGTCGCTGGCGTGACCACACGGCAGAAGAGGTCTTCTGGCGCGACCACGCGCCGGGCTACGACGAGCGGAGCCCACTGGCTCAGCGGGCCGATGCGCTGGTCGCTGGCCTGCGGGCACTGCTGCGGTCCTCCGACCGCCTGCTTGAGATCGGGCCCGGAACCGGTGCGTTCACACGGCGTATCGCTGGCTATGTCGGTGAGGTCGCCGGCGTCGAGCCCTCGATGGCCATGCGCGCCGAGCTGCTGCGCCGTTGGGAGGCGCGATTCGGGACACCGCCCCGGCTCTGGCCCTGCCGTTGGGAGGAAGCGCCAGAGCTGGAGGCCGATGTGGTCTTCGGATGCAATGCCTTCTATCGCATGGAGGATATCGCGACCGTGTTGTTGAAGATGCAACGCTGCGCGGCTCGATGCGTCGTCCTGGTGCAGAGCGTCGGCGCCCCCTATGCGCCGCCACTGCATGTCGGGCTTAAGGGGCGTCTCCTCGAGCGCGAGCGTGCGCATGCGCTCTCCGACGTCCTGGACGAACTGGGGATCGCCCACCGCCTGCGGCTCTATTCAGTAGAGCGTGCGCCAGGCATCTGGGGCGATGTCGCTCTGATCGATTGGCAGACCGACCGCTGACCCATCGCAATTGCATTCAACCAATGCCGAAAATCCAACAGATGGCGCCCGAGACCAGATGTCTCGATTGGGCTCTCTACGGCCATTTTAGTCCCAGAGTTCAAGCGTCAGGTCTTTACCGCCGCCAGCACCGCAACGTGAATGTCCACAGGCCCTAGGCTTTTGGGGCTTTAGCTCAGTAGCGCTGCGGTTGTGAGCGAATTCGTTTTGTCTGCCTTTAGCGACGGCAGGTTTCTGTTTTGCGGACCGATGGCGGCAGTCCATTTTATGAAGGCGCCAATCTGACGAGCGCTGGGCGTGCGTCGTGCATAAACGGCCGTGGAGGCCGGCCCGGCGATTTCGGTGTCTGGGCGGATCGGAGTTCGTGCGCCACGATTGAGGTGGTTCTCCAAGACCGTCAGCGGTGCGACGACCGCGCCTTGGCCGGCGAGTGCCGCCTCGATGGCGATGTAATTGTGTTCAAACACTTCGATTTGCTGAAGCGCCGAGCGCCGCAGCAGGAAGACCTGCGTCCCGAGGACATCATCACGGGCATCACCGGTGCGCCGGGGCAGAAGCCGGCCGGTGCCGATGACGGCGCCAAGCCGAAGCCGAAACCCAAGAAGCCTGGCGACCGTGGCGCCGATGTCAGCCCGACACCGCTGGACGGCCTTGAAGACCTGACCGGCGGCGTCCTGATCGGTGCGGTCGCCTGTGCGCGCGGCAGGGTGCAGGACGAACGCCGCGCCACCGGCATGTGGACCTGCGATCCGCGCGGCATCGGGGTGAAGAGGGCACCGAGGAAAGATGCTCTGACCTACGACAGCAGGGCAGGGGCGCTCAAAAGCGCGTCTCGCTGAGCGGCGACGTCGCGTGGTCATCGGATGGCAACGCGGCCTGGGACCGCCCGGCACCCCAGTCCAACGACAGAGGCAACAGCGGAATGGACTGCTACGCTTGAGATCCGTGGGATTGCCACCCCGCTTGCTGCGCTCAAAAATCTAGACTAGCATAAAAGATGACTATCAAAGTCGGATTTGGAGCGGCTGCTTCTTCGGTGGCGGAGGGGTGGCCGCTTGCATCGTTGGAAAAAAAGATGCTCCCAGGTGAGTACGATCGGATGCATCATGGCAAATGATGCCGTCTCGGATGAGGCTCGGAAGGGCGCCGAGGCCAATCGCCTCGCTGAGGCCTATACGCAGAACCGCGATGCCCTGAAACGCTTCCTCATGCAAAGATTGCGGTGCCGCGACGCGGCGGAGGATCTCACTCAGGAGGCTTGGCTCAAGGCGAACCGCACTGTTGCCACCTGCGTCACCATCACGAACCCG
>JAKSBI010000332.1 GCA_022361215.1 Hyphomicrobiales bacterium
GACCATGGCGCCCGCCGCGGCCACCGCCAGGTTGAGCGCGCCGAGGCCGCGGAGCCGCGGGGTTCTGAGATAAATGTCGAGGCCGCGCGTGGTGCGCTGCCAGAGCCCGCCGCGCTCCGCGGCCGCCTCGGGCTGCGGGATGGTCACCGAGAGCACCAGCGCGGCCGAGACCAGAAAGCCCAGCGCGGTCAGGTCGAAGAGCCAGTGGAAGCCGATCACCGTCAACAGCAGGGCGGCCAGCGTCGGGCTCAGCAGGCTCTCCAGGTCGTAGGCGATGCGCGACAGCGACAGCGCCCGCGTATAGGCGTCCTCGTCGGTCAGGATATCGGGGATCACGGCCTGGAAGGTCGGCGTGAACACGGCTGAGGAGGCTTGCAGGGCGAAGATCAGCACGTAGATCTGCCAGACCTCGGTGACGAAGGGGAGCAGCAGCACGACGCCGGCGCGCACCAGGTCCATGGCGATCAGCACGCGCCGCCGCGAGAAGCCCGCCACCAGCGCCGTCGCCACCGGCGTGATGAACACATTGGCCAGCATCTTGATGGCCAGCGCCGTCCCCAGCACCACGCCCGCCCGCCCGCCGGCCAGCTCGAAGGCCAGCAACGCCAGCGCGATGGTGGCGAGCCCGGTGCCGAGCAGCGCGACCACCTGGGCCGCGAACAGCCGCCGGTAGGTCAGGTTGCCGAGAACGTCGATCATGCCGGTGCCTTGGGTGGTGGCCGGGGATCGGAGGATTAAAGCAGACGGGCGTGGCGGCCGGAAGGCGCGGTGCGGCCCGCCATGGCCCTCAAGCCGCCACGCTCTTCCCCTCGAACGTGCACAGGTCCGAGATTGCGCATGCCTCGCACATGGGCTTGCGCGCCTTGCAGACATAGCGGCCGTGCAGGATGAGCCAGTGGTGGGCGTGCAGCCTGTAGGGGTCGGGGATCACGGCCTCCAGGCCCAGCTCCACCTCCAGCGGGTTTTTGCCGGGCGCCAGGCCGGTGCGGTTGGAGACGCGGAAAATGTGGGTGTCGACGGCCATGGTGGGCTCGCCGAAGGCCACGTTCAGGACCACGTTGGCGGTCTTGCGGCCGACGCCGGGGAGCGTCTCCAGGGCCTCACGGGTGCGCGGCACCTCGCCGCCATACTCCTCGATCAGCATCCGCGAGAGCGCGATCACGTTCTTGGCCTTGTTGCGGTAGAGGCCGATGGTGCGGATGTGCTCGCGGACCGTGTCCTCGCCGAGCGCCAGCATCTTTTCCGGCGTGTCGGCGATGGCGAACAGCTCTTTCGTGGCCTTGTTGACGCCCACATCGGTGGCCTGGGCCGATAAAACCACCGCCACCACCAGCGTAAAAGGATTGATATACTCCAATTCGCTGGTCGGATCGGGATTGCCCTCTTGGAGACGGCGGAAGATCTCGGCTATTGTCTCCGGGCTCAGCCGGCAGGCGTCATGCGGCGTCGTCTTCCGGGTCTGTCGTCGGCGGGGTTTCTTGGGTCGGGTCATGTTGCCGCTTGGTGGGGAGGCGTAGAATGAGTCACGTGTCGGAAAGAGCAGAGGATCAATACCCCACCGTCTGCGACCAGGACAAACGATTCTCGGCCGTTCTGACGCCGCATCGCTCGTTGAGCCCGAGAGGGTTCCTGATCCTGATGTCGGCCATCGGCATCGTCAGCTTCGCGGCGGGCTTCGCCTTCGTGCTGATCGGCGCCTGGCCGGTCTTCGGCTTTTTCGGCCTCGACGTGCTCCTGATCTATTTCGCCTTCCGCCTGAACTACCGGGCCGGCCGGCTCTACGAGACCGTGGAGCTGACCGACGAGGCGCTGACCATCCGGCGCGTGCGCCCCTCGGGCCGGGTCGAGTCCTGGAGCTTCAATCCCTACTGGGTCCGGCTCGCGATCCACCGCCGGCCGGGGCAGACGGCGCAGCTCGCGCTCTCCTCCCACGGCGACACCCTGGTCTTCGGCGTCTTCCTGACGGAGGACGAGAAGGAGGACTTCGCCGACGCGCTGCAGTCGGCCTTGCTCGAGTGCCGGGGCGGCGTCCGGATCTAGTTTAGGGCCCGGAAAGGCCGCAAGAAACGGGTCGCGACCGGGGCTCTCGGCCCCTATCTTCGCGGCCATGTTGACCACATCAGACATCAGCCAGACGGTATCCCAGTCTATGCCCAAGCCTGCGACCGATCTGCACCAGCCGAACGCCGGCTGCCTGGATTACGACCGGGTCCGGCGCGCCATCGCCTATGTCTCCGAGCATTGGCAGTCGCAACCCTCGCTCGACGAGATCGCCGGCGAGGTGGGCCTGAGCCCCGCCCATTTCCAGCGCCTGTTCACGCGCTGGGCCGGCATCAGCCCCAAGGCCTTCCTGCAGGCCATCACCGTCGACAATGCGCGCCTGCTGTTGCGCGATTCCGCCAGCATCCTCGACGCCACCTACGAGGTGGGGCTTTCGGGGCCGGGGCGGCTGCACGACCTGTTCGTCGACCACGAGGCCATGACGCCGGGCGACTACAAGCGCGGCGGCGAGGGCCTGGAGATGGTCTACGGCTTCCACGACTCGCCCTTCGGCCGGGCCCTGATCATGGCCACCGAGCGCGGCGTCTCGGGCCTGGCCTTCACCGACGACGAAGGCGAAGACGCCGCGGCGCTCGACGACATGACGGCCCGTTGGCCGAACGCGAGCTACCGGGAGGCGCCGGAGGAGACGGCCCCCTACGCGGCCCGCATCTTCGCCACCGAGCGCTGGCAGGCCGCGGACCCGCTCAGGGTGGTGCTGATCGGCACCGATTTCGAGATCCGCGTCTGGCAGGCGCTGCTGAAGCTGCCCATCGGCCGCGCCGTCACCTACAGCGACCTGGCGGCCCATGTCGGCGTGCCCAGAGCCGCCCGCGCCGTGGGCTCGGCCGTCGGCCGCAACCCGATCTCCTTCGTCGTGCCCTGCCACCGGGTGCTGCGCAAGGGCGGCGGCCTCGGCGGCTACCACTGGGGCGTGACGCGCAAGCAGGCGATCATCGGCTGGGAGGCGGCGCAGGTGCAGGCGGTCTCCTAGGGCCGTCGCGATTCACTCAGACGCCATGCCCGGCCTTGTGCCGGGCATCCCTGATCACGGAGCCCATATCGCTAGCACGGCGTTCATGGATTGCCGGCACAAGGGCCGGCAATGACACGATTGAAAGCTCCGCGGCGAACCCCCTCCTCCCGTCATTCCTGCGAAAGCAGGAATCCATTTATAGTATCGACTCGATAAACACTATCGGCTGGCGCGCGGACCCCTCGCGTTTCAGCGGCCGGGTCCTTCGCCCAGCCGCTAAGGCCAATGGATTCCTGCTTTCGCAGGAATGACGGGAGTGGGGCGGCTCTGCCGAGCAGGAACCGTTGTTAAGCGGCGAGATCCTGCTTCGACGCCACGGTGCCGTCTTCGTTCAGGCGGTAGACCAGAGGCACGCCGGTGGCGATCTCGAGCTGGGTGATCTCGTCGGGGCCGAGGTCGTCGAGGCGCATGATGAGGGCGCGTAGCGAGTTGCCGTGGGCGGAGACGATGACGTTCTTGCCGGCGAGCACGTCCGGCAGGATCCGTTCCTCGTAATAGGGCAGGACGCGCTCGGCGGTGTCCTTCAGGCTCTCGCCGCCGGGTGGCGGCGTGTCGTAGGAGCGGCGCCAGATGTGCACCTGCTCCTTGCCCCATTTCTCGCGGGCGTCGTCCTTGTTGAGGCCCACGAGATCTCCGTAGTCGCGCTCGTTCAGGCGCTGGTCCCGGACGGTCTCGAGGTCCTGCTGGCCGAGCTCGTCCAGGATGATCTCCAGCGTGTGCTGGGCGCGCTTCAGGGCGCTGGTGTAGGCGATGTCGAAGACGTGGCCCGCGGCCTTCAGCTTGGCGCCGCCCCGGCGCGCCTCGGCCTTGCCTTCCTCGGTCAGGCCCACGTCCTTCCAGCCGGTGAAGAGGTTGAGCTTGTTCCACTCGCTCTGACCGTGGCGCACCAGCACCAGCACGTTGTCCATGTTTGCCGTTCCTGTCTCTTGCGTTCAGGCGCTAAAGCGTCTGGTCGGTGGACGAGTCCCATCAATCTTCAAATCCCGAGCACGTCGTCCATGGAATAGAGGCCCGGCCCCTTGCCGCGGGCCCAGAGCGCGGCCTTGACGCCGCCGCGGGCGAAGATGGCGCGGTCGGCCGCCTTGTGGGTGAGCTCGACGCGCTCGCCGTCGGCCGCGAAGATGACCGAATGCTCGCCGACGACGCTGCCGCCGCGCAGCGTGGCGAAGCCGATGTCGCCGCGCCCCCGCGCGCCCGTATGCCCGTCGCGCACGCGCACGGAGCGCTCGTCGAGGCCGATCCCCCTGCCCTCGGCCGCGGCCTGGCCCAGCATCAGCGCCGTGCCCGAGGGCGCGTCGACCTTGTGCCGGTGGTGCATCTCGACGATCTCGATGTCGAAATCCGCGTCCAGCGCCTTGGCCACCTGCCGGGTCAGCGCCACCAGCAGGTTGACGCCGAGGCTCATATTGCCGGCCTTGACGATGGCGGCGTGCCGGGCGGCAGCCTTGATCTTCTCCTCGTCCTCGCCCGTGAAGCCCGTGGTCCCCATGACGTGCACGATGCGCGCCTGGGCCGCGAGGGCCACGAACGCGACACTGGCCGCGGGCACGGTGAAGTCGAGCACGCCGTCGATCTCGGCAAAGAGCGCCAACGGGTCGTCGGTGACCGCGACGCCGAGGGCGTCGAGGCCGGCCAGCGTGCCCAGGTCCTTGCCGATGGCGTCGGAGCCCGGCGCCTCTGTGCCGCCGGCGACGACGCAGCCCTCGGTCTCGTGAACGGCGCGCACGAGCTCCTGCCCCATGCGTCCGGCCGCGCCCATGACGGCGAGTCTCATGTCAGTCATGCGATGTGGATCCGTAAAGGTCGGTTGCCTGCCCTATAGCAACCCGGCGGGCGCAAGGAAAGCCGGGCGGTGCGTTGGTGCGGCGGGTGGCGTGGTGCGCCTCCTCGGTCTCGCCCCAGCGCACGATCTCGACCCACTCGCCCTCCTCGAAGACGTGTGCGATCCGGTCGATCAGGATTTTCGCCAGGTGCCAGTAGCGGTCGCGCGCTATCGATGTCCGCCATTTGTGCGCCCCTCCAGAGAGCGACTCTCTGCATGCCCATTGGGCGAAATACGAGCTATGTTTTATATTTTTTTGAATGAGCGCATTGGTATAAAGCATATTTTATAAATTATGTGGACGCCTGGAAAAAATAAACCGTATTTGATAATCTTGGACGATGTGGCAGTCGACATAAAACGAGTTTGATATGGCGCGCACGCTTTGGGGTAAGGTTTACTATATGGGCGATAGCTATGCTGGGCGCTTACAGGAGGAGCCTGGCGGGCGATGCGTCTTTACTTATGACCCCTCTTATCTCGAAAGCGGGCAACCTGCCATCGCCCACACGCTTCAACTCCGGCAGCAACCCTATATCTCAGAGCGCGGCCTACACTCCTTTTTTGACAATCTCGTTGCCGAAGGCTGGATGCGCGATGCACAGGCACGGAAGTTGGGTATCGACCCCAGCAACCGATTCGCTCTGCTTCTTGGGTTTGGGCACGACCTCGCCGGGGCAGTATCGGTTGAAGACCCTGAACCGGAGAAACGAAAGCAACTCGATGATTCAGATGAGGCGACGCTGGCCGCATTGCGCGGCAAGGCATCTCTGTCCGGCATTCAACGCAAACTGCTTGTGGTCAAGGAGAATGACAGCTACCGCTCTGTTGGGCCGAACGAGTTAAGCACCCATATCGCCAAACTTCCTTCTGGCAATCTGAGCAACCTGCTCGAGCTGGAATATCTGTCAACGCTGGCCGTGAGTGAGCTGCTGCCAGGGGATGATGTCGTCGGTATGGAGCTCATTCACCTGCCGGAGATCGACGAAAGCGCTTTGATTATCCCCCGATTCGACCGGACATCTCGGGGCAAGCGTATCCATTTTGAAGAATTCAACCAACTTCTCGGAAAGTTCTCCGGCGATCAAAAATATGAGGGCTCTTATGAGGAGATGGGGCGATTCATCCAGACGACGCCCTCATGCATCCCGGCAGAGGCAGACAGGCTGCTGCGCCGTATTCTAGCGTGCCTTCTGGTCGGCAACACCGATGCTCATTTCAAGAATTTCGCGATGTTCCATAAACGCGATGGGCTGCGTCTGACGCCCTGCTACGATCTGGTGGCGGCTTCCTACTATCCCGACTTCAAGTCGATTGCGCTCGACATCGCGGGTGCCGGGTCTCTCGCCATAGGCTCGCTAAAGCCCAAACACCTAGTGGATCTGGCTAAGGGCTTTGGCCTCACGGATGAGGCCATATCGAGCGCTGTGGAAGATATCGGCAATCGGCGGGAGTCAGCACTGGAGGCATTGGAAGACTCGGACATAGGCCCAAAGGGGGTCCGAGAAGATCTGCAGGAGATGATGAAGAAGCGATGGAACGGCAGTTTCGCATCAATTGGCCAGTTATTGTCGAAGAAGCAAAGCAAAGGCGCAAAAGCCAACGGCTGACGCAGCAGCATCTCGCCAAGCTTGCAGGGGTAAGCACGCCAACCGTTTCCCGCTTCGAGCGCGGTGAGAAGGATATTCAGCTTTCAAGCGCTATGAGCATCCTGAGGGTCCTTGGCATCATGGATGAGCGCACACTGGAATTTCCAGATGCCAAAGGGCGATATAGATGGGATCAAGAGGCCGTTTTCTTCGTTGGAAAAGACGGGGACAAATCCGTTCCGTGCGCCATCAGCCAGGAAGCGCTGATGGATCATTTTGAGGGCGATGAAAAGGACCCGGCCAAAGTATTTCGCAGATATCGCGAACGGATCGAGCATGAGGCACGCCGGAAATATCTGTCCGGCCGGTTGGAGTCCGACGGATTGGTGCTCATTACCACAAACGATCTTTGATCAGGAGCTGCGATTGGAGCTAGCCCAAGCAAACGCCACCTTGCGCAGGGTCACGTCGGCGAAGGTCTCGATGCCTTCCGAGACGGGCTTGCCGCCCAGCGCCAGATAGAAGCTGCAGGCGCGCTCGTTGTCGGCGAGGCACCAGACCACGAGGCCGTCGAGGCCGTGGTCCATGAGCTTGATGCGCACCATGTCGAACAATTCCGTGCCGAAGCCGACGCCCTGATAGGCCGGGCGCACGTAGAGCTCGTAGATCTCGCCCTGATAGGGCGTGCGGCGCATGCGGCTCTGGCCGTAGCCGGCGTAGCCGACGGTCTGGCCGTCGAACTCCAGCACCAGGGTGGCGGAGCGGCGCTCCAGCGCCCGGCGCCACCAGGCCGTGCCGCGGCGCGCGATCATGCGCTCCAGCGCCAGATGCGGGATCACGCCCTGATAGGTGGCGCGCCACGCCTCCTCGTAGATCGCCGCGATCTGCGCCGCGTCCGATGCCCGTCCGGGCCTGATGGAGAGGAGATCGGTGGCCATGGGCCGAGTGTACCGCGCCGGCGCGGGCGGCGACAGGGCTCAGGGCTGGGCTTGTGCAAAATCCCGGGCCGTGGCGTGCAGCGCGGGGGCGTAGCCCATGGCGAGCACGCCGACGATGTGGCGCGGCGTGACGACGTTCGCGGAGCCGCTTGCGGGCCGCGCGACCGCCGACTCGTAGCCCGCCGCGGACCAGCGCAGCAGATGAGAGCCCAGAACGAGATGCGGTGCGCCGTCGTGCAGGACGAAGGTGCCGTCCGGCAGCGTGTCGATCCGATGTGGATGAGGCCGCTTCGACCGGTCCGCTGCCAAGCGCTCGGCGTGCAGCACGTCGTCGACCTCGGCCACATAGGCGCGGCCCTCGCGGCCCTGCTGCCGGGCCCAGAGGGTCATGAACCGGTTGAAGTCGCCGCGGCGGCATTCGGCGCAGGGCCGGTGGCCGGCGGCGAGCGCGGTGGCCTCGTCGAGGAAGAACAGCTCGGTGTAGCTGCGTGGGCTCATGAGGGTGCGCTGGCGCTCCTTGAAGGCGAGCCGGCAGGTGATCCAGGCCTTGCTGGCCCAGCGGCGGCGCGTCAGCGTGCGGTCCGGCCGGTGCATGCGGCCGCCACGGTTGCCCATGAACGTGCCGCGCTCGGGCGTGGCGACGATCTCGCCGAGGGGGGTGACGCGGTTTTGCAGCGGCATGCTACCAATGCTCTTCGCAAGTCCGGGAGAGCGCAAGGGGGAGCGAGACCATGAGCGAAGCCGACATCCGTGTCGAGATACGGGAGCGATCCTCGGGCGCGCGGGTCGCCTGGGTCACGGTCGACCGGCAGGACCGGCTGAACGCCCTCGACACGGCTCAGGCCAGGCGGCTCGCGGCGGCTTTCGACGGGCTGGCCGGCGACGGCGCGCTCAAGGCCGTGGTGCTGACCGGGGCCGGGGCCAAGGCCTTCGTCGGCGGCGCCGACCTGGGCGAGCTCGGGCAACTGGACCCGGCCTCCGCGCGGCAGTTCATCACCGACCTGCATCTGGCCTGCGCGGCGATCCGCGCCTGCCCGGTGCCGGTGATCGGCCGCATCGACGGCTACTGCCTCGGCGCCGGGCTCGAAGTGGCGGCGAGCTGCGACATGCGGGCGGCGAGCGACACGGCGGTCTTCGGCATGCCGGAGGTGCATGTGGGGCTGCCCTCGGTGATCGAGGCTGCGCTCCTGCCCGGGCTGATCGGCTGGGGCCGCACGCGCGAGATCCTGCTGACGGGCCGTACCTTCGGCGCCGACGAGGCGCTGGCCATGGGGCTGGTGGAGCGGGTGGCGCCGGCGGCTGCGCTCGACGGCGCGGTGGACGCCTGGCTCGACGCCATCTGTGCCGCGGCGCCGCAGGCCGTGCGGTCGCAAAAGGCGCTGATCGGCCGCTGGGAGGAGGTGTCGCTTCAGGACGGCATCCTGGCGGGCGTCGACGCCCTCGCCGCGGCCTACGAGACCGACGAGCCGCGCACGCGCGTCGCCGCCTTCTTCGAGGCCCGCGCCGCCGCCAAGAGGCGTTAGAGTATGTCTCCCGAAAGTGGATCCCGGTTTCGGGATAAAAGACATGCTTCACCAAAGAGCTAGGGCCTGTTGAGATTCACGTTGCGGACCCGAGAGACCGGCGACATCGCGACCCACCCTTCTCCGTCATTCCCGCTTTCGCGGGAATGACGGAGAAGGGGGCAGCGAGCTCCCTCAAGTCGAAGACGCCCCAGGATCTGTTGTGAATCCTGATGCTCAACAGGCCCTAGAGCAATGGCGCGATTCAGAATGATCGCGACATGCTCTAGGCGGGACTCGCCTTTCCGGCGTCACGCGGCGCGTGGATCCCGACGTGGGAGCATAACAGGAGTCTGACCCCTATCACGCTTGTTTGATTCGTTATGTCCGATCTGCGAAACAAACTGGCCGGCTACGGACTGTTCGCCTCGGATTTGCGCCCGAATAGCGATAGCAATCGGCCGGTATTTGATTTATCGCGTTCATTCTGCGAAACCAGCCGGCCTGGAGGAGCTCCCATGCGCACGATTCTCGACCGGGTCGATGACGGCATCGCCACGATCACCATCAACCGGCCCGACGTTCTGAACGCCCTCGACCGGCCGACGCGCGCCGCGCTGGCGGAGGCCTTTGCCGCGGCCGGCGCCGACGAGGCCGTGCGGGCCGTGGTGCTGACCGGCGCGGGCGAGCGCGCCTTCTCCGCCGGGCAGGACCTTGCCGAGGCGCAGCATTTCGACGGGCATGCCGCCGTGGCCTGGGTGGAGGAGCTGCGCGCGCTCTACCGCACGGTGCGGGCCTTCGAGAAGCCGGTGGTGGCCGCGGTCAACGGCGTGGCGGCCGGTCTCGGCTTCCAGCTCGCGCTGCTGGCGGACCTGCGGGTCGCCGCGGAGGGGGCCCGGCTCGGGCAGACGGAGCTCAATGCGGGCGTGGCCAGCATCACCGGCCCCTGGATCATGCGGGAGATCATGGGGCTCGCGCACACCCTGGAGATGGCGCTGAGCGCGCGCCTGGCCACGGCGGAGGAATGCCGGGATCTCGGCCTCGTCAACGAGGTTGCCGCGCCGCAGGCGCTCCAGGCCCGTGCCCGCGCGCGGGCGGCGGCGCTCGCCGACAAGCCGGCCGTGGCGCTGGCCCTCACCAAGCGGCGGTTCTGGGAGGTGCTGGAGCCCGGCTTCAGCGAGATGATGGACGCCGCGGCGCGCTATCACCGCGCCGCCTTCGCCAGCGGCACGCCGCAGGCGGTGATGCGCGGCTTCCTGGAGACGCGTGCGCAAAAAGATGGCGCGAGCCGTTAGGCCCGCGCCACTTTGAGCACACAACCGGCGGGCAGCCGGAGGTCGTCATGAGGTGATGCGACCGCTACCCGCCGATCCGGGGTCAAGACCCGAAGATGTGCGTCAGCCTTCCTTCTTCACGCACTTCTTCTCTTTCTCGTCCCACTTCTCGTCGGCCTTGCACTTCTGCATCTGCTCGAAGACCACTGCCTTGTCAGCGCTCAGGCTGGCCGCAACGGCCGGGGCCGTGAAGCCACCAGCAACACCAAGGAGAAGGAAGACCATCGCAGTATTCTTCATGACTAACCTCCAGTTACTCATACTAGCCCTCAATGCGAACCAGTTTGAACAGGTTTTTTTGCAGGGAGTTACAGTCGACACAAGACATTCACAGTGATATGTCTTGCCGACCGAATGTATGGTCGTATAGAATATTGTTGCTTATTGGACGGCAATTGGGAAACTTTCGGGCTGGTCTGTGGGAGGTGCAGCCGAGCAGGGTTAACAAACGGTTAAACAAGGGCTTTTCGGCTTTCCCGGCCGTCCGAGGGCGCCTCGAATCCTCGGTTCAAGAGCCAATTCTCAGTGCACGGATCAGGTGGACTGCCCACAATTGCGGCAGACCCGTGGCATCGCCCGGCCGCTTCCGGCGGCGGTCCGAGGGTTTGCGGGACCGTCACGATAGGCGATCTTCCGCTTGCGTCTTTGTAGGTCCGGGAGACTGGCGAAACTACGTGCGACCTCTCCCCGTCATTTCCGCTTTCGCGGGAATGACGGGAGGAGGTGGATAGGCTCAGCCTTGGGCTGTGCTAGAGCCTGTCGCGATCATTCTGATTCGCGCCATTGCTCTCGCTCTTTGGTGAAGCATGTCTTTTGTCCCGAAAGCGGGATCCACTTTCGGGAGACATGCTTTAGGACGCGGCGCGGCGCTCGGCGCGTTTGCGCTCGTGGGGGTCCAGGTGGCGCTTGCGCAGGCGGATCGAGCCGGGGGTGACCTCTACCAGCTCGTCGTCGGCGATGTAGGCCAGCGCCTTTTCGAGCGTC
>JAKSBI010000299.1 GCA_022361215.1 Hyphomicrobiales bacterium
CAGCCGCAACCGCATGGACGTGCTCGGCTGCGTGTTCGTCGGCACCATGACGGGCATCGGCGGGGGCACGGTGCGCGACGTGCTGCTCGGCGCGACGCCGGTGTTCTGGATCGACAAGCCGGTCTATGTGCTGCTCTGCCTTGCGGGCGCCGGCCTGGCGCTGGGGGCGAGCTGGCTCGGCTTGCGCCGGGCGCCCTACATCAACTGGGCCGACGCGGTGGGCCTGGCGGTCTTCGCGGTGCTCGGCACGCAAGCGGCGCTGCAGGCGGGCGCGCCGGTGCTGCCCGCCGTGGTGCTCGGCGCCATCACGGCGACCTTCGGCGGCATCGTGCGCGACCTGCTCTGCGCGGAGGTGCCCCTGGTGCTGCGCGGCGAGATCTATGCGACGGCGGCGCTCGTCGGCGGCGCGGCGTTCGTCCTCGTCCAGTCCCTTGGCCTCGGCGGCGACGTGGCGGCGCTTCTCGGTGCGCTCGCGGCCTTTCTGGTGCGCGCGGCGGCCATCGCCTTCGGGCTGTCGCTGCCACGCATGCGGCCGGCGACGGCCACGCGGCCCTCGGACATGCGCTGAGCCGGCCGCCGTGTTCTGCGGCGGCACGGCACTCAGGCTCGATGCGGCGGCGCTTTGGTTTCGGAGGCGGACGAAACGGGGGCCGCGGCACGGGCGTCGGTCGCGACCGGCCCCCGAACGCAATAGTCCAGCGCGCTTGCGATATCGGGACGGTCGAAGCGAAAGCCGCTGGCCAGCGCCTTCTCGGGCAGCACCCGCTGACCGCCCAGCAAAAGCTCGCGGCCCATGTCACCGAGCCCCAGCCGGACCACCCACGCCGGCAGCGGCAGGATGGCAGGACGTCGCAGGACCTTACCGAGCGCGCCCGCGAAGGCGCCGTTGCGCACGGGCTCGGGCGCGGTGGCGTTGACCGGGCCCTCCAGCTCGTCCGTGACGATGGTGTGCAGGATCAAGCGTACGAGATCGTCCCGCTCGATCCCGGACATGCACTGGCGGCCCGAGCCGATGCGCCCTCCAAGGCACCAGTCGAAGGCCGGCAGCAGCTTGCCCAAGAGGCCGCCTTCGTGGCCGGGCGCCAACCCGATGCGCAGCTTCACGACCCGCGCCAGCCCCTCGCCGGCGCGGTCGGCGGCGCGCTCGACCAGGGCCGTGCTCTCATGGGAGAAGCAGGGCTCGCCGGCATCGGCTTCCGTCAAGTCCTCGTCGCCGCGCAGCCCGTAGAAGCCGATGGCCGAGGCGGCGACGAGCACCTTCGGGGGCGTC
>JAKSBI010000584.1 GCA_022361215.1 Hyphomicrobiales bacterium
ACGCGGCGCATGCGAATGTCGTCGAGGCCGTAGAGCATGCAGGCCTCGGCGGGCTGGCCGTCGCGGCCGGCGCGGCCGATCTCCTGGTAGTAGGCCTCGACGCTGCCCGGCAGGTCGGTGTGAAAGACGAAGCGCACGTCGGGCTTGTCGATGCCCATGCCGAAGGCGATGGTCGCCACCATCACCACGCCCGCCTCGGTGATGAAGCGGTCCTGGTTGGCCTGCCGGTCTGTCTTGTCCATGCCGGCATGATAGGCGAGCGCGTGAATGCCCTCCGCCACCAGGAAGGACGCGGCTTCCTCGGTCTTCCGGCGCGACAGGCAGTAGACGATGCCGCTCTCGCCCTGGTGGTTCTCCAGAAAGCGCTTGAGCTGCTGCTTCCAGCCGCGCTTCATCTCCACCGTCAGGCTGATGTTCGGCCGGTCGAAGCCGGTGACGAAGATCTCGGCATCGCCGCCGAAGAGCTTCCGCGCCACATCGTCGCGCGTGACCTGATCCGCCGTGGCCGTCAGCGCCGCGATGGGCACGCCAGGGAAGTGAGTTTTGAGTTCGCTCAGCGTCTCGTATTCGGGACGGAAGGCGGGACCCCATTGCGAGATGCAGTGGGCCTCGTCGACGGCGATCAGGCTCACGGGCAGCGCCGTCAGGGCCGCCAGCATGCGCTCTGTCATCAGGCGCTCGGGCGCCAGATAGAGCAGCTCCGCCTCGCCGGCGGCGACGCGCCGCCAGGCCGCGACATTGTCGGCTCGGCTATGGGCGGAGTTGATGGTCTCCGCCCGGACGCCGGTCAATCGCAGCGCCGCCACCTGGTCCTGCATCAGCGCCACCAGGGGCGAGACCACGACCGTGAGCCCGCCGCGCACCAGCGCCGGAACCTGGAAGCAGAGCGACTTGCCTGCGCCCGTGGGCATGACGGCCAGGATGTTGCGGTCGGCGAGCAGCGCGTCGACCACCGGCTCCTGGCCCGGCCGGAAGCCCTCGAAGCCGAAGACCTCCTTGAGCACGCGTCGCTTCTCGGCGCTCACATCGGCTGCAACGTCCATGCCTCGGGTCCCGGATCCTTTTTGGCGGCAATCGAGGCCGGACATTAGAGCATTTTCAGGCGATGCCCAGCCTCGGCGCGCGAGATGTCAACAAGCCCGGCCCGCTCAGGCGGTCCTCATCATCTCCGTGGCCAGCCGGGCGGCGCCGGTGAAGTCGACCTTGCCGCTGCCGAGCAACGGCACCGTGTCCACGGAGAAGACCGTTTTCGGCACCATCAGCTCGGAGAGGCCCTTGGCCTTGGCGTGCGAGGAGAGCGCTTGGGCCTGGGCCTCCGGCTGGTCCGTCAGGAGCACGATCTGCTCGCCTTTCCTGGCATGGGGCATGGCGACGGCGGCGACCAGCGCCTCCGGCCAGAGCTCCGAGGCCAGCGCCTCGGCCGCGGCCAGCGACACCATCTCGCCGCCGATCTTGGCGAAACGCTTGGCCCGGCCCTGGATCGTCACGAAGCCCTGCTCGTCGATGGTGACGATGTCGCCGGTGTCGTGCCAGCCCTCCGCCGGCGGCTCGATCCGGCCGGGAGTGTCGACCTTCAGATAGCCGAGCATGACATTGGGGCCGCGCACGTGCAGCCGGCCACCCTCGTCGACGCCGGGGACCGGCTCCAGCCGCGCCTCCATGGCGGGGAGTAGGCGGCCGACCGTGCCCGGGCGGTTGCCGAGGGCTGTGTTGATGGCCAGCACCGGCGCCGTTTCCGTGGTGCCGTAGCCCTCCAGGATGCGCACGCCGAACTTTTCGCTCCAGGTCGCGCGGGTCTCGGGCCGGACGCGCTCGGCGCCGGCGAAGACGTAGCGCAGGCTGAAGAAGTCGTAAGGGTGCGCCGTGCGGGCGTAGCCGGTCAGGAACGTGTCGGTGCCGAACATGATGGTGGCGTTGGTCCCGTAGGCGACCTCCGGCACGGCGCTGTAGTGCAGCGGCGAGGGGTAGAGCACCGTCTTGACGCCCGAGAGCAGCGGCAAGAGGAACCCGGCCGTGAGGCCGAAGGAGTGGAACATGGGCAGCGCGTTCAGCACCACGTCGTCATTGGTGAAGTCGATCACCGAGCTGATCTGGAAACGGTTGGCCTGAATGTTCCGGTGGCTCAGGGCCACGCCCTTGGGCGCGCCCTCGGAGCCCGAGGTGAACAGCACCACGGCCTCGTCGTCCGCGCTCAGGCCGTGGCCGCCCGCTAGCCGCAAGCCGAGGCGCGGAAGAAGGGCCTTCAAGAGGGCCGCGAGCTTGGCGCCCCGGCCGATGCTGTCGCGCACGTCCTCCAGATAGACCAGCCGGACCTTGCCGCTGAGGGCCTCGATCAGGTGCTCCAGCTTGCCGAGCGCGACAAAGCGGCGCGAGGTGACGACCGTCTTCAGCTCGGCGGCCTTGACGGCGGCGGCAATTCCCGCCGCGCCCGCCGTGTAGTTCAACATGGCCGGGACGCGGCCGGTCGCCTGGCAGGCGAAGAAGGCGACGGCGGCGCCGGCCGCATTGGGCAGCATCAGGCCGACACGCTCGCGTGGCGCGGTCAACGCGGCCAGCTTGGCGCCGAGAGCGAAGGCACCCGTCATGATCCGGCGATAGCCGATGGGCTTCTGCTCGATGTCCTCGATCACCGCGCGGCGGCCGTTCAGCTCGCCGGCGTCGATCAGGGCCTCGAAAAGCGTGCGGTCGACCGGGCTTGTCTCGAACATCATGCGGGTCATGATGGCGCGAAGCTGCTCGGCCGCGTGGGCACGCCGGGCGCCGCCGGTCAGCCCGTCGGGGATCTCGATGGTGCGGCTCGGCAGCACCGTCAGCGTGATCTCCGGCAGGAAACGGCTCGGCAGCTTGGCCTTCAGGGGCGCGAGCTTGGAGTACTGCGCGCCGTCGATACGGATCGGGATGACCGGGGCGCCCGAATGGGCGGCGATCATGGCCGGGCCGTCATAGATCTTCATCAGCCCGCCCGTCACCGAGAGGCGGCCCTCCGGGAAGATCACCAGCCGGCGGCCCGACTGCACGAGCTTGACCATGGTGCGGATCGACTGCGGGTTGGTCGGGTCGATGGTCACCAGGTCGAAGAACAGGAAGGCGGGCCGCATCCACCACGTCTTGGCGACATTCGTGTTGACGGCGAAGACCGGCTTACCCGGCAGCAGGCAGCCCAGCAGCATGGCGTCGAGATAAGACGTGTGGTTGGCCACCACGACGGCGGGTGAGGTGCCGTCGCCATAGGCCGCGATGTTCACGACCCGGGCCTTGAACAGCCGCTCCAGAAGCGACCGGCCCAGCGCCTTCAGGATCTGGTCCGGCACCAGTTTCAGCGCGTAGAGCGCGACGCCGATGCAGCCCAGGCCGAACAGCACCAGCAGCGTCGAAAGGTCGACGCCGGCGGCCAGCAGTCCGGTCGCCAGGGCGGTGGCGGCGACCATGACGACGGCATTGACGATATTGCTGCCGGCGATGGTGCGGGAGCGCACGGCGTCGTCCGAGCGCGATTGCACGATGGCGTAGAGAGGCACGGTGAAAATGCCGCCGGCTGCCGCGATGGCGATCATGTCCAGGCAGATGCGCAGGCCCGCGGGCGACTGCAGGAACGCGCCGATGCCGGCCGCCTCCAGGTTCAGCGACGCATAGTGGCTGGTGGCGAAGCCCAGATCGATCAGGAAGACCGCCATGCCGAGGGCGCCGAGAGGCACGTGTCGCGCCGAGATCTCGCCCTTCAGGAGCCGGCTCGTCAGAAACGTCCCCAGCGCGATGCCGACGACGAACGCGGCGAGCAGGATGTTGGCCACGTCCGCGCTGACCTTGAGCAGGGACTGGCCGATCTCCGGGAAAATGGTGATGACCACCAGCCCGACGCCCCAGAACCAGGAGATGCCGAGGACGGCGCGCAGGATGCCGCTGTCCGCGGCGACGGCCGTCAGCGCCCGGGTCGCGGCCCGAAGCGGTGCCAGGCGCAGCGGAACGGCGTCGCCGCGCGGCTCGACCGAAGGAATGAGCCGCGAGACGCCGTAACCGACGACGGCGACCGCGACAAGGGCGATGGCGATGACGTCCGTCTCGCCCCAACCGGCCAGCAAGCCGCCGAACAGCAGTCCGGCAAGGATCGCGACGAAGACCGAGGCCTCGAACAGCGCGTTGGCGTTGATCAGCCTCTCCCGGCCCACCAGCTCCGGCAGGATGGCGTATTTGGCAGGACTGAAAACGGCCGACTGTGCGCCATAGGCAAGAATACAGGCGAGCGCCAGGGGCGCCGATTCGAGCAGCAGGGCGGCGCCAGCGGCGAGCGCCAGGCCGATCTCGGCAAGCCGCGCGGTACGAATGATCTTGGCCTTGTCACGCTTGTCCGCCAGCTCGCCCGCGAGACCGGACAAGAGCGGAAACGGCAGAATGTAGACCGCGGCGCCAAGCAGCACGGCCGTGGCGGGCGCCAGGCCGAAGAGGGAAAGCCCCTGATAGGTCACCAGGATCGTAAAGGCGCTTTTCAGCGCGTTGTCGGCGAAGGCCCCGAAGCTCTGGACCAGAAAAAGCGGCAGAAATCTGCGGGATCGCAGCAGCGGCGTGTCGCTCATCGTCTCCCTCCTGGCACTGTGGCAGCGGACCGCAAGGCCCGCCCCGTTCCGTCCTCAGAGCCAGGAGATAGGCATGTATGAACATCGTTCAATATAAAGATTGAACAGTGTTCATAAAAAGTTAATGCGATCGGCCCTGTCGGGCGCCCGCTGCCGGCCGGATATAATGAGCAATGTTCAAAGTGCGGGCCGCTTGCTATGCAGGCGTGTCCGATTGGCGGACGGCCAAAGCTGGAGACGCTGCCATGGCACGAAAGACCGAACTGCCCCATGACGAGATCGCCAGGCGCGCGGTCGAGGAGGCGGGAAAGCTGGCTGCAAAGGACGGGCTGCGCTCGATCGCCATGCGGCCCATCGCCAAGGCCGTCGGCTGCTCCGTCGGCACCATCTACAACGTCGTCGGCGATCTCGACGAGATCGTCCTGCGGCTCAATATGCGCAGCACGACGGCGATGGCGGACCGGCTCGAGGCGGCGGTCGCGGGGCTGAGCGACCCGCTGGAAAAGGCGCATGCCCTGGCCCAGACCTATGTGCGGCTTGGGGAGGAGAACCAGAAGCTCTGGTCCGTTCTGATCGAGTTTTCGCTCCCCGAGGGCCGCAAGCTGCCGGAGGCCTATGCCGAGATCGTCGCGCGTCCGGTGCGCATCGTCGAACAGGCCATCGGCCCCCTGTTCCCCAACGAAGAGGAGTGCCGGCGCGCCGTGGCGGCGCTCTGGGCCGGGCTGCACGGGATCGTCGCGCTCTCGGTCGGCCGTAAGCTCTGGGTGGTCACGGACGAAGCCTCGGCCAAGATCGCCGAAACCCTGATCGACCGATATCTGGGGGCCGCCTGACGTCGCTCAGGCAATGTTGCGCCCGCCGGTCAGCGGCCCAATAGCAGGATCAGGATACAGGCGACGATGAGCGCGATGCCGATGGCCTCCATGCGGTTCACGCGCTCCCGGAAGAAGAAGTAGGAGGCGGCGAAGGTGAAGACCAGCTCGATCTGGCCGAGCGCGCGCACATAGGCCACGTTCTGGATGGTCATGGCCGTGAACCAGCAGGCCGAGCCGCAGATGCCGGCGACGCCGACGAGCAGCGCCGGCCGCCAGTGCCGCAGGCAGGCGGTGATCTGGCCCGGCTCGCGCCAGCGCATGTAGGCCAGCATGACCACGGTCTGGAAGGCGGAGACGCAGGCGAGCGTGAAGCCCGCCTGCATCAAAAAGCCGGGCCCGCCCAGGGACAGCGAGGCGGCGCGGTAGAGCACGGCCGAGATGCCGAAGAAGGCGCCCGACACCAGCCCGATCAGCGCCGTCCGCTCCGCCAGCGAGCGGACCAGCGCGCCGAGCGTCATGGGATGATGTGCCACCGAGATGGCCATCACGCCGGCGAGCCCGACCAGGATCGCCACAGCCGCGCCGGGACTGATCTGATCCCCCAGGATGATGATGCCGAAGATCGCCGCCTGCACCGGCTCGGTCTTGGAGTAGGCGGTGCCGACGGCAAAGTTCCGGAACGAGAAGAGGTGCACCAGCAGAAAGGTGGCGATGATCTGGGCCAGGCCGCCGCCGGCGGCATAGACGAGGAAGGCGCCGTTGGGCGCGGGCCAGTCCATGCCGAGCCCATAGTGCAGGACCGCGACGTAGACGATGGCGAGCGGCACCCCGTATCCGAAGCGAACGAAGGTCGCTCCCGTCGTCGAGAGCCGTCCCTTCAGGTGCTTCTGCACCGCCGAGCGCAGGTTCTGCAGAAAGGCGGCCGCGATGGTTATCGGGATCCAGAGACCGTCGATCATGTGCTGGACGTTTCCCCCGTGCCGGTGCCCCGGCTTTCTAGAGCATGTCTCCCGAAAGTGGATACCGGTTTCGGGAAAAAAGACATGCTCTAGCCGATCACGTTCCGGCTCGGAAGAGGCCGGCAGCCCCCGTCGGCCTCACGCCCAAAAGGCCGGCACCGTGTTCAACGTGCGCCAGCGCGCGCGGGCCGTTTCCCAGGCGTACTCGGCCCGTGCCTCGTTCAGCCCTTGCAGGTGGCCGATGGCCCAGTGCATGTCGGCATCGGCGGCGCCGCGCCCGCTGCAGATCTCTCGGAGCTTCTTCGTCATGGCCACGTCGTTGAGATAGCCGAACACGCTCTGCAGCTTCTTCAGATGCCCCACGTAACGACGGACGGCTTTGCCGGGGTAGAGCGAGGCGTGGAACTCCACCACATAGCGAAGGTTCTTCAAGGCCTTGCGCATCTGATGGCGCTCGGCGATGGAGAGCTGGTCGAGCCGTTTGCCGAGCTTGGCCGGCTTGCGCCAGTGGGCCTGGAGAACCCCCGGCACATAGTCGCACACAGGCGTGTCTGCCATGTCGGCCTTTGCGCTGTCGGGCGTGCCGTAGGGCGGGTCTGCCTCCAGCATGGCGCAAAGGTCGAACTGAAAGGCCTTCGCCCGGGCGGATGCCAGCTGCCGACGGACGGCTTTGCGGACACGCTCCCGATGCGCCCGCACCGTCTTCAGCAAAGCCGCGATGCCGGGCTCGGCCGGGTGCTGCTCGGCGTGCGGTGCGATGAACTCGTCGATGACGACGTCGGCGTCGCGTAGCTCGCCCACCGTGCGCGCAAGGTCTCGCGCCTCGCTGCTGAGGCGCCGGAACTGTTGCTTGTCGCCGATGGGCCGATAGGCGCGCAGCGCGCAGCGCAGTCGCCTGAGACCGATGCGAAGCTGATGCGGCCCGCCCGGGTGCTCGGTTTCGAGAACCACCCGCACATTGTGCAGGATCTGGTCGCGGCAGGCGCGCAGGATCTTTCGAAACGCCTGCGCGGCCGTCAGGTCCGGGGTCAGGACGGGCGCCCGGGCCGTCTGCGGTTCAACCGCCGGGGCCGGCAGCGCCCCGTTCAGGCGATAGCCGCGGTCCGCCTTGGTCAGGTGCGATAGCTGCGGAGGCTCGTCGGCGAAGAGCTCCCTTGCGACGGCAAAGACCGATTGCTGGCTCCCCGACTTGAGCTCCAGCTCGGCCTCATGGAACGTCTCGGCAAGCTCCGCACTCCGCACCTCGCCCTTGTCCAGAGCCAGCTCGATCTCGCAGCCCTCGGCGGTGCGCAGGCGTCGCGTGGTGCGCCAGACCACCGTCTCGAACACAGGCTCCAGCGCCGCGGTCCCGATCGTCTTCTTGATCCGCTTGCGAAGGCTCTTGGGCTTGATGGCCGTCAGGTCCGGCACTTGAGACTGGAGGCGGCTCTCGCTCTCGAGCCGATCCGAGACCCCCGCCGGTCCGTCCGGGCAGTCCTTCACGGTCTGCAGCCAGGCCTTCCGGTCCCGCCGGAGTCTGAGCGACAGGCCCGCGGCCCTGAGCGCAGAGTCGGGCGTATCGAAATAGATGGAGCGCACCACGCGCGTGACCGGCCGGTCCACGCCGATCTCTCTGAGCAGGCGTTTCGAGCGTAGCCGCCGCAGCTCCTCGTCCGCCAACTCGAACTTGAGCTCGAACTCTTTGTGATCACCCCGCATGTGCCATCTCGATGGGGACCGCAATACTCAGCCGAACGTGCACCTACCATATTGGCGAGGTAGCCGGAAGCCAACTGGATACACCGGATCAACGCTGTAGACTGGTAAATTGTTTTGCCGTGACAGCTTGCGTGATGGCGTGAACGCCCACCGCCTCTCGCCGTCCGATCTCCGCGTTGGCCGTATGCACCATGGCGGCTTCCGTTGCCCGTTCATGAGGCGCAAACGGCCGTGGAAATCGCGGCTCGGCTTCTTCATTGGACTGAAGAACCTGCCCGGCTAATCCCTGACAGTGATGCGGTTCGCAGCCTGTCACCGAACTTTCACGACTCCGTTAAGCACGGGTCAGGATCGCTCGCTAGGGTCGCCCGGTCATTGGCCACTCGACACCCGGCCAACATGCTCGATTGAGGGTTTCTTCGGGAGCCAGAGGGCAACCCGCGCGCACGCTGTGGCTCCAGCCGGTCCATGGCGATGGGGAATAGTTCGGTCTCGTTCGGCGATCAACAGGAGACGACGATGGGTTTCAAGTTCCGGTCGAAAAGCGCTCACGATCTGTTCAACTTCTTTGCCTTCGATCCGGCCCGCGATCAGGTGCCATCGAAGTTCCACCGCGATTGGGATGACGACGACCTTTACGGCCTTCCCAAGTCCGCGAGCGATCACAAGGAAAGCGACGCCCAGATCGAGCTCTCCGTGATCGGGACCTTCGATTCCGGCCTCGGCGAGGACTCCGCCGAGATCGTCGCGCACGACCCGGAGACCCAGCGTCTCTTCATCACCAACGGTGAAACGAGCACGGTCGACGTGCTCGACATTTCCGACCCCAGCAATCCGAAGCAGGCGTTCCCGATCGACGTCTCGACCATCAACGGCGTCGCCACCGGCGGCCC
>JAKSBI010000128.1 GCA_022361215.1 Hyphomicrobiales bacterium
CGGCCAAAGGGTCCGCTCCGCCGAGAAGCAGACCCCGATTACCCCGCTGGCGATCAGCCAGTTCCGCGCGCGCGGGCCCAATGGCCGCGGCCGCATCAGCCTGACCCAGGACTCCGCGGTCAGCCTGCGCTACGCCGGCGAGCTGCTGGCCGCCTTCCTCGAACGGGCCGGCGTCGGCTTGAGCGGCAAGATCGCGACCGGATCCGTGCCCGAGGGCCTTGCCCCTGTCTACGTTCATCGCCAGTCGCGCGCGCTCTCGGAAATCGTCACCGAGATGCTCCGATACTCGAACAACTATATTGCCAACCAGATCTTCCTCGAGATCGGCGGCCACCGCCATGGCGGCCCCGTCAGTCTCGAAAAGTCTCTCGAGGTCGCGCGCGAGCTGCTTGCCGCCCATGACCTTGCCGAGGCCATCCGGCTGGAAGAAGGCTCGGGCATCAGCCGAGGCAACCGCTTCACGGCGCGCGGCCTCGCCCGGCTGCTCCACCACTTCGCGCCACACGCCGACCTGCTCCACGGCCGCAAGGGTGCCGCGCACAAAACCGGCGCGCTTTCCGGCGTTCGCACGCTGGCGGGCTACGCCAACACCACCCGGCACGGGCAGGTGCGCTTCGTGATCGCGCTGCGAGGCAACAGCGACGCCCTGCGTTTCCGACTGCTCCAGGCGATAGAGGCCGGGCTGTAGCCGTTGCCACTTGCCGAGCCGGCTTGCGCCGTTCGGGCGCTTGCCCCATATATCGCGCCCGACAGTCGAATGGGATAGGCGTTATGAGCGACCACGAAGAGCGCGTCTTTTCCGGCGTGCAGCCCACGGGCAACTTGCATCTCGGCAACTATCTGGGCGCGATCAAGAAATTCGTCGCACTGCAGGAGCGGCACACCTGCCTCTATTGCGTGGTCGACATGCACGCCATCACCGAGTGGCAGGAGCCCGAGGCGCTGCGCCGGAGCATCCGCGAGCTGACCGCCGCCTATCTCGCCGTCGGCATCGACCCGAAGGCGCACATCATCTTCAATCAGAGCCAGGTGTCGTGCCATGCGGAGCTGGCCTGGATCTTCAACTGCGTGGCGCGCATGGGCTGGCTCAGCCGCATGACCCAGTTCAAGGAGAAAGCCGGCAAGCACCGCGAGAACGCGTCCGTCGGCCTCTTTGCCTATCCCAACCTGATGGCCGCCGACATTCTTGTCTACAAGGCGACGCACGTGCCCGTGGGCGACGACCAGAAGCAGCATCTGGAGCTTGCCCGCGACATCGCCCAGAAGTTCAACACGGATTTCGCGGCCTCGATCGCGGCGCGGGGCCATGGCGACGCCTTCTTCACGCTGCCCGAGCCGCTGATCACCGGCCCGGCGACGCGGGTCATGTCGCTGCGCGACGGCTCCAGGAAGATGAGCAAGTCGGAGGAATCCGACATGACGCGCATCAACCTGGCGGACGACGCCGACACCATCGCCCAGAAGATCCGCAAGGCCAGGACCGATCCCGAGCCGCTGCCGTCGGAGCCCGCGGGCCTGGAGGACCGGCCGGAGGCCCGCAACCTCGTGGGCATCTACGCGGCGCTCTGCGACCGCACGGTGGAGGAGACGCTGGCCGAGCACGGCGGCGCCCAGTTCTCGGCCTTCAAGCAGGCGCTCACGGACCTGATGGTGGAGACCCTGACGCCGATCGGGGAGGAGACGGCCCGGCTCTTGACCGACACCGGCCATATCGACGCCGTCCTGGCCGACGGCGCCGCCCGGGCGCGCACCGTCGCCGAACCTATCCTCAGACAGGTCAAGGATATCGTCGGGTTCGTGCAAGGCTGACGCGGGTACGCGCTCACATCCCGGACGCCACTGGGCCGGCGCCGGGATGACGCCGGCGAGGTGTAAGCCCGGTGCTAGAGCATGTCGCGATCATTCTGATTCGCGCCATCGCTCTAGCTCTTTGTTGAAGCATGTCTTTTTTCCCGAAACCGGTATCCACTTTCGGGAGACATGCTCTAGTTCAGCCGCTGGCCGTCCTTCAGCGCGACCGAGCCGGACAGCTCGTCGGGGGCGCCGAAATGCGCGAAGTAGCGCGCGTCGATGGCCTCCACGGGCAGGATGATCATGACGTCGGTGGTGCCGAACTGATGGTCGATGACGGCGCCGTCGCCCACATAGGCGCCGAGCCTCAGATAGCCCTTGATCAGCGGCGGCAGGGCTTTCAGCGCCATCCTCGTGTCGACCTCGGAGGCGGGCAGCATGTTCATGTCCACATAGCAGTGGTCATGGGCCCGCGCGCGCCAGGTCTCGGGCGCCAGCGCGTTGTGGTGCAGGAAGCTCAAGGCCATGGCGTGCCGGCGCGGATCGGTGCCCTCGAAGCTGGCGCAGCCCAGCATGACGTCGACGCCGTGCTCGCGGATATAGGTCCAAAGGCCCTGCCACAGCAGCTCCACCGTGCGCCGGTTGCGATAGGACTTCAGCACGCAGGAGCGGCCCAGCTCCATGAAGCTGTAGGCCGGGCTCTTGGCCTCGATCAGCGGCTGGATGTCGTATTCGCCCTGGGTGTAGAACCCGTCGTGCAGATCGGCGATGTCCTGGCGCAGCACCCGGTAGGTGCCGACCACCCGGGGCCGGCGGCGCCAGCGGCGGCGCTCCTTGGGCGGGTTGCCGTGATCGACCACGAGCAAATGGTCGCAGATCGGATCGTACGGATCCTCGTCCCGGCGCGACATCATGGTCAGCGCGTCCGGGATCGCCGACATCTCCTCGTAGAACACGTGATAGCGCAGCTTCTGGGCGCGCCGCATGTCGCCGCGGGAGCGCGCCAGGCGCACGTCGAGATCGCCGATCTGCCCGTAGATCTTCAGCGGCTGCCGCCGGCCGACGAGCGGCGGGCGCGGCAGGCGCGGCCGGAACGGCAGAACCCGGCCGGGCATGGCCCTGAGTGATCGCGTCGGCTTGAATCTGCTCACAATTCCCCGCTTCTTCAGCTTCATCGGGTTCCTCATATCGGCGACTGCTGACGGGAAATCGGGCTGGCCTACCGCCTCTTTGCCAGCACGCACGCATCTCATCTCAGCGATGGATTCGGCCACAAATATGGGCGATTAGCAAACAATTTCGAAGGACATATGACAAAACCGGGAGAGTAGCGAAGCACAGCCTGCGCGAGAGACTTCGGCCGCCGCAGACCTCGCGCCTTCAAGCGGAAATCGGCACGATTCGGCCGGTCGGAGGAGCGCGTCAGGCGGAGCTGAACGAGTATCCGGTCTTGACCCGGCCGATGGGCTCCTGGGTCCATTTCGCCAGAATGGCCTCCAGCTCGTCCTTCTCGAACGGCTTGGCCAGATAGTCGTCGAGGCCCGCATCGAGATATTGCTCCCGGTCCTCGGGGAAGGCATTGGCGGTAAGCGCGACGACCGGCGGCCTGCCGGCGCCGTCGCGCATCTGCTTGATGGCCTGGGTCGCCTCGATGCCGTCCATCTCGGGCATGTGGATGTCCATGAGGATCAGGTCGAAGCCCGCATTGTCCGGGCCGGACGGCGCCTCGCGATAGGCGTCGACGGCCTCGACGCCGTTGCGCGCATGGGTGACGCGGCAGCCGGCCTTCTCCAGCATGGTGCGCGCAAGCAGCGCGTTGATGTCGTTGTCCTCGGCCAGCAGCACGCGGGGGGCGTGCACATGCCGCAGCGGCGCCGCGGTCTCGGGGAAGGCCGGGCCGGACGGAAGCCTGACCGCGGCCGGCGCGCCGGCCGCCTCCGCACCCTCGGCGCCAAGCTG
This sequence comes from Hyphomicrobiales bacterium, assembly GCA_022361215.1. GTDB lineage: Bacteria > Pseudomonadota > Alphaproteobacteria > Rhizobiales > Methyloligellaceae > JAKSBI01. Next base: position 3,751 of record JAKSBI010000128.1, read on the forward strand.
TGCAAACAGCGAATGGGGACGCACCGGACGCACCAGATAGGCATCGAAGCCGATGGAGCGCAGCAGCTTGATCTCCCCGCGCTCGGCCGGATCGATCAGCACGATGGCTTTCACGGAGCGGTCCTGGGTGCTGGCTGCCTCACGCGCCTGCTCGAGCAGCGACCGGCTCTGCTCGATGCCGATGGTGTCGGTGATAATGACATCGAACGCACGGTCGCGATCGACCGCGCTCCAGATCGTCAGCAGGACCTCGCCCGGCTTGGTGCATTCCACATCGCATCCGGAGGCCGCGATGAGGCGCGCCAGCACGGCCGACTCGATGCCGCCGGAGGTCACGACCAGGACGCGGCGGCGCGGCACCGGCCAGTTCCACTCCCGGTGCACCTGAGGCGCGGCGGCGTCGACGGTCACCGGGATCGAGAAGCTGAACGTGGAGCCTTCGCCGGCCTCGCTCTCCACCTCGATCTCGCCGCCCATCTCGTGCACCAGACGCTTGGAGATCGCCAGCCCCAGGCCGGTGCCGCCGAAGCGGCGGGCGGGCGTCGCGTCGGCCTGCTCGAACTCGTCGAAAATCCTTCTGCGCGCCTCGGGATCCAGGCCGATGCCGGTATCCTTGACCGAGAAGCGCACGGTCTGGACGACGCGGGAGGCGCCGTCCGCGCTCTCCTCCGGGGGGCCGACCCCGACCATCTCCAGGGTGACACCGCCCGCATCGGTGAACTTGATGGCGTTGCCGAGAAGGTTCATGAGGATCTGGCGGATGCGGATCTCGTCGCCCTCGACCGTCATCGGCAGCTCAGGGTCGATGTACCAGCCGATCTCCAGCCCCTTGTCCCGGGCGCGGGGCGCCAGCAGCTCGACCACGCCGCAGACCGCGCCGGCCAGCTCGAACGGCGCGAGCTTCAGCTCCAGCTTGCCGGCCTCGATCTTGGAGAAGTCGAGGATCTCGTCGATCAGCGACAGCAGGGTCTTGGCAGAGGTGTTGATGGCGCGGGAATAGGTCTTCTGCTCGGCCGTCAGCTCGGTGTCGAGCAAGAGGCCGGTCATGCCTAGGATGCCGTTCATGGGCGTGCGGATCTCATGGCTCATGGCCGCCAGGAAACGCGACTTCGAGCGACTGGCGGACTCGGCCTGGTCCCGCGCCTCCTCCAGCGCGGCCTCGGCCTCGCGCTGGTCGGTGATGTCGCGCCCGACGCTTTGCGCCTCCTTGAGCGCGCCGTCCTGATCCAGGACGGGCGAGTCCTCCCAGGCGAACCAGCGCGGCCCGTCCACCGTCTCGATCAGCTCCTGATAGCGGCACCGGCCCGTCGCCGCATCGCAGGGCGCCTTGGGCCCGTCGCCGCTCCGCTCCAGCACGGACGGACGAAAGCTGTGGCCGATCAGACCCTCGCGCTCGACGCCGAAAACCGTGCAGAACGCGTCGTTGACGAAGGTCAGCCGGCCTTCGGGATCCCGTCGCACGATGACGTCGCCCTGATGGTCGACCAGATCGCGATAGCGCGCCTCGCTCTCGCGCAGCTCCCATTGCAGGTCCTTCAGCGACTCGATCCCGCATTCGAGCCGCTCCGCCAGCCGGTCCAGCGCCGCGTCGCCGACGGGCTCCAGCCGGACCGCCCGTCCTCGCCCGAAAACGAGCGAGAGCCCGCCCACGAGCGCCACCGCCGCGCCGGCCAGGATCAGCACCGCCGGCGCGCTCACGGTTCCCGTCAGTTGAGCCAACCCGAGGCCGCCGACAGCCGCACCGGCGAGCAACAGGGCGGCCGCGGGCACCCAGTCGCGTCCCGCCGTCCCGCCGGGCGCCGCACCGGCGCGTCCGCCCCATGCTTCGGGCAAGGGCGAGCGTTCGTTGCAATTGGCAGCGGTGAGGATTTTCTCGTTCGGTGTCGAGAACTGAGACTGCACGCACAAGACCCAAACATGCGGGGCACCGGGCCCCGGACCTACTCCGCGCTCAGCGTCATCGATTTTGCTTGAGAAAGGCTTACCGCCGGGCCGCAGACCTGCCGGCGAAGAAGATGGCAGTCTCTCAATCACACAACATGCAGCAACCGATAGTTGAAATATTATAATTTATAGTTGATTCTTGATCAGACGAGGCCCTATCAAAGCTTCACAAATATTTGTGATCTCGAAAAATCAAGCTGGAAAAGGGACATACATGCCGACTTCATGTAATTATAGGGGGCATGAATCCGTTTCAACAGCATGTGTGGCATACGTGTAAAATATCTTCTCCCTCGAACAAGATTTACCGGCAATCTCGGACATGATGCCGAGCGATTTCCGTGGCTCGGCTTCGAGCCCATGTCGAGGCGCGATCTTTGGCGCCGGCCCCTCGACTGGTCGGAAGGCCGGGGCAACCGGAGGAGAGATTTGGCCGACCGCCGCTTTACAGGAGGGCTTGGACATGAGGAACGCGACCGCTGCGCCCGCCGACAACGCCGTCATTCTCATTGTCGCCGGCGAGGCCGACGACGCCCGCTGCCTCGGCCGTATCTTCGGCTCGGTCTGGAGCCAATCCCGGGTCGTCACCACCCGCGATGGGATCGAGGCTCTGCACTACCTGCACTGCGAGGTGCCTCAGCGGAAGGCCCCGATTCCGGATCTCATCGTGCTCAGCCTGGACTCCTCGGAACAGGACGACTTGGCCCTGCTGGCCATGCTGAATGCGGATACCGCTTTCAGGAGACTGCCGACCATCGTCATTGGGCAATCGGACGACGCCTCGCTCGACGACAAGGTCCGCACCTATGGCGGCACCATCATGATCAACAACAGGGACATCCGCTCGCGGCTGGTGGAGACGCGCGACGTGGTGGCGAATCTCTGGTTCGAAGGGGGGCGCAACGGCCGGGGCGATGTATCGCGCGCCTAGAGCGGTGCGGACGTGACGAGCCGGCTCAGGCCACGTCGAGGATGACGCTGGCGCCTGCGCCGCCCTCGGCGGCCGCGTCGAGGATCCGCGGCGCGGGGCGTCCGGCGAGGAAGCCCTGCACCTCGTCGCAGCCGCAATCCCTGAGGAAGCGGAGCTGGCTCGGCGTCTCGACGCCTTCGGCCGTGATCGTCACGTTCAGCGACTGGCCGAGCCCGACGATGGTGTTGACGATGGCGTTGGTCTCGGAGTTGTCGCCGAGCGAGGCGATGAAGGAGCGGTCGATCTTGATCTTGCGCACCGGCAGGCGGGTCAGATAGCTGAGGCTCGAATATCCCGTACCGAAATCGTCCATGGCGATGGAGATGCCGAGGGCGTCGAGGCGCTTCAGCGTATCGATCACCTCGTCGGTCTGCTGCAGGAGCAGGCCCTCCGTGATCTCCAGGTCGAGGCGCTCGGCCGGGAAGCCGGTCTCCTCCAGAACGCGCTCCAGCAGGTCCACCAGGTCCTGGTGCTTGAACTGGGCCGGCGAGAGGTTCACGGCGAGGCGCGTGTCCTCGGGCCAGGTGGCGGCGTAGGCGGTGGCCGTGCGCAGCACCCATTCGCCGATCTCGGAGATCAGGCCGGAGTCCTCCGCGATCGGGATGAACAGGCCCGGCGGCACCGAGCCGAGCCGCGGGTGCTGCCAGCGCAGCAGCGCCTCGTAGCCGCTCACATGGCCGTCGCTGAGGTCGAACTGCGGCTGATAGTGAACCTCGAGCTGGTCGAGCCGGACGGCCTGCTGCAGCTCCTGCTCGATGCGGCGGCGCTCCTGCAGCGCGGCGTCCATGTCCTCCTCGAAGAAGCGGAAACGGTTGCGCCCATCGACCTTGGCGCGGGCGAGGGCGAGGTCGGCGTTCTTCAGGAAGGCGTCGGCGTCGCGGCCGTCGTCCGGGCCGATGGCGATGCCGATGCTGGTGGACACCGCCAGGTCGTGGCCGTTGACGTGATGGGGCACGGCGATGGCGTCGCGGATGCGGTCGGCGAGCTGCGCCGCGCAGTCGGGGGACTCGATCTCCTCCGCCACCACCACGAACTCGTCGCCGCCGAGCCGGCCCACCAGGTCCGTGTCGCGGACGCTCGCCTCGAGGCGGCCCGCCACCTCGACCAGCAGGGCGTCGCCCGTGGCGTGCCCGAAGGAATCGTTGACGATCTTGAAGCGGTCCAGGTCCAGATAGAGCACCGCCATCAGGCAGCCATGGCGCTCGGCCCGGCCCATGGAGCGGACCAGGTGCTCGCGCAGCTGCACCCGGTTCGGCAGGCCGGTCAGCGAATCGTGCAGCGCCAGGAACTTCAGCCGGTCCTCGGCGCGCAGGATCTCGCGGGTGCGCCGCCAGGCCACGAACACCGGAATGGCGAGCCCGCCCGCCATGAACACGCCGGTGAAGGCCATCACCAGGTTCATGACGCCGGAGAGCAGCGTCATGGCCGCATACTGGTCGACGTCGACGGCGACGATGTAGGGGATCGCGCGCCCGGTCCTGTAGGGCACGAAGACGCGCTGGATCTGCTCGGGCAGCGGCAGCACCGTCAGCTCGCCGAGCGCCGCCGCCCGGTCGAAGGCGCCGCCGCCGGCGGACTGGTCGGAGATGTCGAGGGCGTGCACGTCGTCGAAGCGGCCGCTCTTGGCGAAGATGGCGCCGTCCTTGCCGAAGATGACGTAGCGGAAGATCTGGCTGACGAACTTGCCGCGGTGGAAGGCGCCGGGGTCGCTGGCGTCTTCGGCGGGCTTCGGCGCGGCGGCGGCGTCCGCATCCTTGGCGGCGGCCTGGAAGGCGGCCAGAAGCTGCGACGAGATCATCTCCACATGCAGGCCCCGATCCGTGCCCTTGGCCGCGGCCGGGTTGCGGAACTGCTGCATCAGGAGCTCCGTCCACTGGGTGGCGATCGCCTCCGCGTCCGCCCTCAGGATGCGGTCCGACGCCCAGCGCGCCGCATAGAGGCCGCCGACGACGGTGGCTATGCACAACAGCAGCAGGCCAAAGAACACACCTCGGCCGCGCTCCAACAAACGGATCAACACAGCTGGTCACCGAGATTGTGGGGTCCGGGTGCGACAAAGATATCCGATGGAAATTAAGACAAACCCAATCAACGCGCTTAACGGATCGCTAACGCCGCGGGCAGGTTTCGGGCTCTATCTCAAGCCCATAGGCGCTATTTTCGGGGGGTTCGGCGGCGAATCCGTCCGTATGCTGAACGAAAAGCTTCAGCCCAGCGCCTTGATCTCCTCGAGCTCCAGGGTGCCGGGGACGACGACGAAGGGGATCGGGAAGGTGCCGGCCCCCTGCTGGCCGAGCCAGGACACCAGCCGGCCCGGCCCCTGGGGCGAGGTGGAGGCGCCGAGCACCAGAAAGGAGATGTCCTCGTCCTCCGCGATCATCGCCACCAGCTCCTCGCGGATATCACCGGCGCGGATGACCTCCTCCCGGTCGATATGCTCGAAGCCGAGGTTCTTCAGCCGGCGCTGGTAGAGCCGGAACACGGCCTTGGCCTTGGCCTCGCCCTCCTCGCGATGGATGTTCTCCACCGTCAGCCAGTGCTGGAAGTCGCCGGGCTCGATGACGTAGAGCAGCACGATGGAGCTGTCGGTGTTGGCGGCGCGGCAGGCGGCGAAGTAGATCGCGCTCTCGCACTCGGTCGTCTCGTCGACCACGACCAGGAACTTGCGCCGATGGCCCGGCTCGTGAAGACGTCGGATGGTGCGCTCTGGTTCAGACATGGGAAACCTCGCCGATGGCTAAGTCTGGCGGAAGAGAGCCGACGCGCCAAGCCCGGCGGCGATGGCCAAGAGCACAGACAGCACACCGTAGAGGAACGGCCGATCGTGCGCGAGCGAGAAGATCGAGCGCTCGACGCCCTCCTTGGCGATGTCGAAGGACGTGGTTCGCTGGCCGAGCAGCAGGCCGTCGCGGAACAGGAAGACGTCCGCCTCGTAGGGCCCGATGGGCACGTTGGCGGGCAGGCTGAAGGTGGCGCGAAAGAGATGCCGGCCGAGGAACCGGACGCCCCGCGGGTGGGCGCGGTAGAGCGTCTTTTCGCGCAACAGGCCGATGGCCGCGTCGACGAAGGGCCGCGTCGCGCCGGCGTCCGCCTTGGGTCCGCCGGCCAGGAACTGGCCGGCCACGCTCTCGAAGCCGAGACCCAGCCGCTTCAGGAGATCGGCGGAGGCGATCTCCTGAAGCGGCCGCGAGGAGACCAGGGCGTAGTAGCCGGGCGCGCCCTCGAACGACTTGGTCTCGGCGTTGATCCAGATGCCGGCGATACGCTCCTTGCGGTGGACGCGGGTGGTGCGCGCCGGCCCGCGCACGGCGACGACCACGTCGGGCGCGACGCCGCCGTTGCGGGAGATCTCGCTGACGGCCGCGCCGAACAGCGTGATGGTGGCGCCGGAGAAGTCGTACTTCACCGCCACGTGGTACGAGGTGAGATCGATCTCCACCTCCTCCGCGCGCAGCTCCGCGGGGCCGGCGGCGAAGAGCCCGACGAGCCCGAAGAGCGGGGCGGCGAGGCGTCGAAGACGTGCGCGCATGGTCAATGGCCTCCCGCGATGAAGCTCAGCGAATAGGGATTGGCGGGCTCGACGACGAGATCGAAGGCGAGCTTCAGGCAGACCGCGAGCACCATGAGCGCCAGCAGGGCGCGGAGCTGCTCCCCCTTCAGCTTGTGGCCCGCCCGGGCGCCGAACTGGGCGCCGATCACGCCGCCGGCCATCAGCAGCAGCGCCAGCACGGCGTCCACGGTCTGGTTCTGGGTGGCGTGCAGGATGGTGACGAGCGAGGTGACGAAGACGATCTGGAAGAGCGAGGTGCCCACCACCACGTTGGTCGGCACGCGCAACAGGTAGATCATCGCCGGCACCATGATGAAGCCGCCGCCGACGCCCATGATGGCGGCGAGCAGCCCGACGAAGGCGCCGATGGCGAGCGGCGGAATGGCGCTGATATAGAGCTTGGAGCGGTGGAAGCGCAGCTTGAAGGGCAGGCCGTGGATCCAGTTGTGCTGCCCCGGCCGGCGCATGGGCGCGGCCTGGCCGGTCTGCGCCTTGCGCAGCGCGCGCAGGCTCTCGACCAGCATCAGCGAGCCGATGATGCCGAGGAAGACCACGTAGCTCAGCGAGATGATCAGATCGACCTGCCCGATCTCGCGCAGGATCTTGACGAGCTGCACGCCGAAGACCGAGCCGACCACGCCGCCCGCCAGCAGCACCAGCCCCATCTTCACGTCGACGTTGCCGCGCCGCCACTGGGCGATGGAGCCGGACACGGAAGAGGCCACGATCTGGTTGGCCTCGGTCGCCACGGCCACCGCCGCCGGAATGCCGGAGAAGATCAGCAGCGGCGTCATCAGAAACCCGCCGCCGACCCCGAACATGCCGGACAGGAAGCCGACGCCGGCCCCCATGCCGAGGACGAAATACAGGTTCAGCGACTGCTCCGCGATGGGGAGGTAGATGTCC